>JALFZG010000039.1 GCA_022784645.1 Bacteroidales bacterium | reverse complement strand
GGAAGATTGAGCAAGTGGAAGGCCTTGCCAAATATCGGCAATTGAAAAAGAACTAACTATCCTTAACTATCATACTGGGATTTTTGATTTGTATTGGTCATAACGTCAAGAGTGCGCAGTCCGTGAGGATAGCGCACTCAGCTTTTTAAGCAGCGGATACAGGACGGAGATAATATCTCCTGCCAACGAACAATACGAGAATCGCAGCAAACTGCTGCGATATCACAAAAAGCAGTGCAGTAACGCTTTGATTTATTTGTCAAAACAGCGAGGCGCGCAGCGACGAAGCAGTGAGCGGAGCGAGCAGTGAGTGTAACGAGCGTTACAAACAGTGCAGTAACGCTTTGATTTATTTGTCAAAGCGTTACAAACGTTACAAACGTTACACATTTTAGAGTAAGGGTGTCTACTTTTTTCAGGAAAAGACACAGTGAGCGGAGTGAGCGTTACAAACAGCGAGCAAAGCGATGCGTTACACATTTTAGAGTAAGGGTGTCTACTTTTGCGGAAAAGACAACGGCTTATTCCATTCAAAAAAAATGACAAAATAAAAAGGGGTTAAAAAAAAGTTAAAAATTATTTTGTCATTTCGTAAATTTTTTGTACCTTTGCAGCACTCTTTAAATAGAAACTCTCTTTTTGGCAAAAATTCATGGAACGAAAAACAGCCATGGGGGGGGGTAAAATGCTGATTATCAATCTGCTAACACTCCAATATAATCCTCTCCCCCATCCATGAAAACCACTTTTATTTTGCCAATCTTATTGTTTTTAATGTTATCAAAGAAGAGTCAGTTAGTATGTTATATGAGTTTATTCTTTTTTTGCCAACATCTATTTGCATCTTATTTGCAATCATGTTGGCGTTTAAATACAAAAAGAACCGCACGCAGCAATTGCTCATGTGGATATTGCTCCTTGCGATTCCGGCAGCATTGGGAGACGCGCTTTATTTATGCCCGGCAGACTCTGTCAAAGCCAATTTCGTGCTCGACTTGCTGTCGGCCATGACGACCCCCATTATTCCTTTTTTGGGTTACGTGCTCCTACGTACGATCACCGGAGGCAAAGCGCCAACTCGACTGATTGCTTTCGTAACCATCGTCATGTCGATTTATTCATCAATGCTATTGATGTCCATCGTACTTGCAGGAGCGAATAATTTAATGGAACTGCAAAGTATTCTGGTCAGTCAGCAAGAAACGTATAATTTCTTCACTGGGTTGGGAGGTCTTGACACGCTGCCTCCAGGATTCCGATCGGAAGTTTATCTTTTCCATATTATCATATCTCGACCCATTTATTACGGACTGATTCTGTTCGGCATTGGATGGCTGACTATTTATAATATCCTCGAATGCGTTCGAACCAAAGTGCCAGTTGGTCAGTTCTTCCGATTCTTGTTTAAAGGAGAAATAATATCTTCTTTCTACTTGATGACGGTGCTCATCATTGGATATGCATTCTTGGGTGTATTGCGCATCATTATCGGTGTTGACCTCTTTCGGGCTTATCCCATACTTGCCATTCTCTATAGTGTATTGCTTGCGCAAGACTTCTATCTTCTGGGTACAGCTGCCAAACATTTCCCCACGCAGTTTTTCTCTATCAAGTCGCTCTTCCAGCAATATACTTTTGCAGAAAGAGGTACTACGAAAGAAGAAGTGGATACTACCATTTTCCCACCCACACAACCTCAGAAAGGTACTTCTGTAAGCCTTCCTGAAGATGCGGATAAGATGTTGCGTAGTCTGAAAAAAATCATGGAAGATGATTTGTTGTTCCTTAACCCCAACCTCACCATTGAAGATATAGCGTCAGAATTAGGCACAAATCGCGTATATATTTCCCGCGTGGTGAATCAGCTCATGCACGAGACTTTCCGCGATTACGTCAACCGTCTGCGTATCCGCTATGCCAAGCAATATATGCGTCAGAATCCAGCTCATAACCAAGAGGCAGTTGCTACATCATGTGGCTATCAAGATGCTGCTTCTTTTAATCGCAAATTCCATCAACTGACGGGTATGACTCCCCGCGAATGGGCAGCTCATGAAGCACAACAAGCCGCTGAACATGCGCAACGCATGGCAGCTCGAGAGGCGGAAAGAGCGGCAGCCCAAAAGTCAAATAGCAATCTATAGCATTCCATACGTATCTATTTTATGTTGCATCATTTTATCACATTGCTCCCGTTTTCTTTTGCTTTTATTTATTTCATAGAGTTTTTGGTAAAGAAAGACAAAACGGAGACCCAAAATATTTTCACGTGGGCCAGTTGCCTATCTCTGCTTTTTCTATACGCAGATGCGCTCTACGTAACCGAAGGGATGGTAAACTTCCGTGTCTTTGCCATTACGGATACCTTCAATCATTTCATTACGCCTCTTGTTCCGCTTGCTATCTTCATGATGCTATATTCTTACCGGCATAAGCGAGAAGAATATTCCCGCTATTACTGGCTTGGGACTATTGCTATCTTTTACGGCACAGCCTGCTTGAGCATCATGATGATTATTGGATTAGACAATACGGCTGCCTTCATGGAGTCATATTACAAATTTCACACTATTCTCCCTGAATATGACCATTCTTTCTATAAAATATTTTGGTTTCTCTATATCCCATTCTACTACGTTTTTCTTGCAATAGAGCTACTGATAGTTACCACCTATATTATCTATTATCTGCGTAAGAAACGCTTTGGAATCGGATCGCTTTTTCGTTTTCTTTTCCGTGGTGGAGAAGCCACACCACTCCTTCTTCATTGCTGGATTTCGCTTAGTTTTTTCGTTTTAGTTATTATGCGTATGGGTATGGGACGATTTTTCTGGATGGAGAATCCCTATTTATCAGCATGCTTTTCCGTAGTCATGGCATTCCTTATTTTTGCTTACGGCAATATCGGACTCATCTCGCACATGTATGAAGGTACTCTTCGCGAAATGATGCATCCGCTTACTATATCACCTTTGGTAGAACAAAGCATTCCAAAGGATGTGTTGGGAGATGGCAAACTCATTGAAAATGAAGACGAAGTCACGGATCAGATTATCGACCTGATGGAGGATAAGCAGTTGTATAAAAATCCCAACCTTACGATAGAGGATTTGGCGCTCCAACTGAATACATCGCCCACTTTACTCAATTCAATCCTCGAGAGACGCATGGGTTGTACGTTTAGAGAATACACAAATAAGCTGCGCCTACTTCACGCACAACGATACATGGTCTTGCATCCAAACGAGACACAGGATCGCATTGCAGCAGCTTGCGGATTTTCAGATGCATCATCTTTCAGCAAAAAATTCCGCCAATTAACCAATCAGACGCCCCGCGAATGGCTGAATGCTTCGCGCCAGAACATCCAGTAAAAAAGGTAAAAATACGATTACTGCGCAGCCGCTTTTATGAAAGTTAAGCCGCTGCGCAGTTTGTTATGTGATAATCGCAGATACTGCCCGTATAAGGGGTTGCAGCATCGCCGAAGGGAAGCAGTGCTTCAACTGTTGCGATACATCTTGGGTGTAAGACCAGTATGCGATTTGAAGAATCGATTAAAGAAAGCTACATTCTCAAAGCCGAGGGAGAACGCAATCTCTTTCACCTGCAAATTCGTAATTTTAAGTTGCGCTTTGGCATCCGTGAGGATAGCATCTGTAATCATATCTCCGGCCGTTTTACCACTATATGATTTAATGGTGGAGCAGATATGCGGTAGCGTCAAACGCATGGCCTCTGCATATTCAGAAACATGATGCCACTCGCGATAGTGCTTCATCACCAAATCACTGTATTCATAATATATCTCAGCCTTGCGATCATTAATCTGCTCAGGTTCTTGCTGATGGCGCTGAACATAATCAACATATGCTGTGTGGAGCATATTATAAATATGCACCATTGTTGATGAATTGAGCAGTGAAGGACGCGTATTGGATGCCTTGATGAGCAATTCTGTCATTTCTTTTAGTACTTCAGCATGCTCAGTAGTAAGGTCAAGAATAGGATTCTTCACATGAACTTGCGACATCGACACGCGCGAAGGATAGGTATTCTTCTCTAAAAACGCAGAGGAGAAAATGATATAATACACGAGCGCATCTTCCGTAAACTCATGAATAAGCAGGAAACTGCCTGGCTTGAGCATAAGCGCTTGACCTTCGTGAAGTTCATATTGAGTAATATCCACAGTAGCGCGCGCACTACCCTTTACTACAAGCCCATATACACCACACAAAATCTTGCAAGGGAAGCGAGCATATTCATTCAAAACCTTACCCGTAGCATCACCTATCAAATAGTCGAACGGACAATCCAACAATGGAATTTTATTTTCAGCCATATTACACATCTGCGGGCATGACCCGCCATCTTTTCATTAAACGTTAGGTTGATTACCATGAAACACGTGCGCAAAGATAATGCTTTTTTTTGATATGGCAAAGAAAAAATATAAAAATATGCGATTTTTTTTGAATATTCTATATAAACAGCAATAAAAAATCACAAAAATACATGATTTTTTAAGATTTCTATAAAGAAAGGTCAAAGCAGAAGCGCACTCCCCAGCGAGCAGAATAGGGGTTTTTACGATCGGTCAATCGCCAAATACTATATACATTTCCAACACGCAGAATATTGCCAATACCTACCCCAAGTTCCACGTATGGCACTCGGAGTGGCTGCATCAGATATTCGCCAAAATAGTCTTGATAATCAATCACTCGCCTGTGTTTTTCAGAGAGTGAGCCATACGCGATTTTCATTTCCAGCAACTCGTGCAAGCGCGCATATCGTACACCAGGAATTTGATTGAAGAGAATGCCTCTGCCATCCCATTGCACGTGTGCTGCCACATACTTATCCGCAGCATACTGATAGTTGCTCATGAGCGTAAATCGATCCGGCGAATAGGTGTAGCCCGTATTACCGCTCATGATTGACAGCAGCGGATAAGGCACCGTCCCTAAAACCAATCCTCCCTCTACCAAGTACTGCAATCGGCCGCCCATTCCGAGCGACACATCCTGCCGAACCATCAGATTGAGCAACCCATACATCGCATACGATGCAGCTTGCGGCATTCTGTAACTGCCTAATTCAGCACCGATATAAACAACCGGATAATGCGAATATATGTGGCGGCGACGCATATACAAATCGGCCGTTTTCTCTGCCCAACTCAAGCGCATCAAACCGCGCACAGAGGCATATCCATACATCGGTGCCTCACGATATCTATAGTCAGCTGCATCGCCATATCCCTGTCGTCCAACCTGGAGCGAAATCGTTGTTTCTACAGCGGGTACCATCCCTTCGCAGCCCAACCAATCACTCTCCACGGCTAAGCACACCTCCTGCTTACGGCCAAGAGATGAATACGTAAACTCCTTATTCGTTACGCCATTGAATAATCGAGAAGTGAAGCGCAGATTATCATTGCTTATTCCATTCTCGTTTTTCAGCGCACCGAAAGCCGACACATCCTGCTGCACATAATGGTCAGAAACGGAAAAACGCAACAGCTGCCTTCTCTCTGTTGGTAACAACCAATTAAAACCGGCATGGTATTTCAATCCCCTGTCTTTGATACCCCAAGCGATATAGCCTTCCAGGCTGAAACGCTCATGCATCCGAGCATTGGTGCGGAGAGGCAAACCCATATGAAGTTGCTCCACATTGTTGACATGAATAATCTCATTGATTCGGCCAAAATCCACTGCCGTTCCTGTTGGCATATAGCCGGTATAGAAAGTCGTAGTAAGCCACTTTACCACCTTGAACAAAGGCGTTTCCTGCAACGCTTTTTGTGCTGCCATCATGACCGAATCATCCGGCATAACAACAGCCGATTGGGGCATTCGGCTTTGCAAATACGCTGTATAGGCAGAATCGAGCGCCTGAATGGTGTCGGGAGCGGCTACTGCTAATGCCGGGTCAGAAAACCGATAAGCCAATAGTGAAGGAAAAATATGCGATGTATCGGTTTTTACGGCCATCTCCATGAGGGTTTGGAGTTCTTCGCGACTGAGCGCACCATCGGGCGTGTATTGCGCGCGATAGCGGAGGTCGGTAAGGAAATTCAACCCCACTTCGCGAGGTACTCGAGCTGTCACTTCGCGCAACCCATACGTTGCGGAATCAATCGTAAGTACGCCTTCGAGCGTAGGATTAAAACTGTTTTTGGGGAAATAATGAACCCGATAATGCTTTTCCACCTTCCCATCGTAACGCACTATGGCAGAGTCCATTAGCGAGAAATGATAAAATCCGTTGGCTGCAGGCGCCAAAGGAGAAAGCAAGGTGGCTCCCATCAGATGAAGGTGGCTTTCATAAAAATTTAACCGCTCGGGCATAGGAATCATATACTGCGAATAACCCTCCTTGGGTAGCGGGATCAAGTAACTGCTGTCAGGCTGCATGACCATACCCTCTTCCATGCCTTTCCACAACCGCTTTTTTAAATAACGCGGCTGAATATCTGAGATGAAATAGTGAGTAGAAGCGGCAATCGGCTTCGCTACATCATTCTGCTGACGATGGGTTCTCACCGCCTCCATCAAGGGAATAGCCCGATTCGCACCAGGCAATGCGAGCACCTCGCCAAGAGCATTGATGCGTTCCTCAAGAAACACTTCCACACCTACCGCTTGCCCCGGCTCTACATCATAGTGCTGCTTCTTATACCCCACAAGCGACACCTCCAGCCGATCTTTCTTGAGCAAATCCACTCGCATGAAAAAAAAGCCATTTTGGTCGGTCACTGTACCCTTCTTCATGCTGCGGAAATAGAGTTGCACATTCGGAAGCGGCTCTCCGGTAGCAGCATCATGCACATTGCCCACAACCACCGTTTCAGCAGCCCACGCGTGTAGCGCCAGCAGCATTAAAAGCAATATGGATAGCCGTTTCTTCAATGTTTCTGATTAGCAGGGTGATACTTCAGGATGGCATCGCGCAAGTCTTTCACCTCCAGATGGGTGTAGATTTCAGTAGTAGTAATATCCTCATGGCCAAGCAACTGCTGAATAACGCGCAAATCCGCACCATTCTGCAGCAGATGGGTAGCAAACGAATGCCGGAGCGTATGCGGAGAAATGCTTTTTTGAATGCCAGCCGCAGCACAAAGGCGCTTGATGATAGTAAAGATCATCACGCGAGTAAGCTGATGACCACGTCTGTTAAGAAACGCATAATCGCCTTGTCCGGCTTGCTCCTTAACCGCCTCCCGCCGGCATTGCATCCAAAGCTCGAACTGCTTCTTGGCCTCATCCGAAATCGGCACCAACCGTTGCTTGGAGCCCTTACCTAAAATGCGCATGAAGCCATCTTCAAGATACATGTCCGACAGTTTCAGATTCACCAATTCGCTTACGCGCAAGCCCGAGCCATACAGCATCTCTATGATAGCGCGATTGCGTTGCCCTTCCGCAGTAGATACATCAATAGCCTCCACCAGCGCATTGATCTCCTCCACGGTGAGTACCTGAGGCAGATACTGATTGAGCTTAGGCATTTCCAGAAGCTCCGAGGGGTCGGCTTCTATCTTATGTGTATAAACGAGAAAACGATAAAAACTATGCACGCCCGAGAGAATGCGCGACTGTGTACGGGCATTGGTGATTTGCTTAAACGAGTCAAACACAAACGCTTGCAGGTCATCAAACGTAGCTTGAAGCGGGTCTATCCCGCGCATTGCGCAGTAGTCGCGCAACTTCTTCAGGTCGCGCTCATACGCCATCACGCTGTTATCAGAGAGTGATTTCTCCAGCTTGAGGTAGGTGTGATATTCCTTATAGACGGATGCTTCTTGCATGTTTGGAAGCCTTCGATTTATCTTGAAAAACCATTACCCCTCGAAAATCGGCTGTATAGGCTTGCTTTTGAGCAGTTACTGCCTGCAGATGCAGCACTGCCGTATCGCCATCATAGCGCACTTGCAGTTGTCCGGAGGGGAGGATAGTATAATTAACGAGCTGATCGTCTTCTATGCGGAGCAAATACGCACCGGTAATCTGTCCCTCAAACATTTGTCCGGGCAGAAACGTCATCGGATTGCCGGACGTATCAGCAGCATATTCGCCCACCGGAAGCATCGTTGCACCGGGGGTGGAAGCCAGCTCTGCTGGCAGAAAAATATCAGAGATATAGAGATTCGTGCCGCTGCCTTCTATTACGCCCTGCTTATTGAGTTTCAGTCCATCGGAATAGCAATCGAGCGCACAAACGACTTGGGGCAACCCTTCCTCGGCATAATACGCACCGAAATATTCTAAGTAAGCCGTATGCATTTCCGATGCATATACAGAAGGTTCCGGACGGTTCGTTTGCGGCTGACAACCTATCAGAAATAGGGGTATAAAAAAGAGCAACTTAGTCTTCATTTCGCATAATATTTCTTGTGGGATACCATGCAGCAGCAAATCCCATAACCAACACAATTACGGCAATCACAGCGATATCCATTGGCTCAACGGCTACCGGATAAGCCGAGAGCACATACTCATAGCCATTTCCAAGCTTCAGAAATCCATATTCTTGCTGCAGCAGGCAGAGTGCAAGGCCAATCACAAGTCCGCAAAGCGCTCCAAGCGCGGAGATCATCCATCCCTCAAAAAGGAAAATGCGTCGCACCTGCTTAGGGCTGGCTCCCAAATGCCTAAACACCTGCATATCGGCTTGCTTCTCAAGCATCAGCATAGAGAGCGAACCGATAATATTAAACGATGCAATCATTAGAATAAACGCCAATAGCAAGGTGCACAACAGCTTCTCCATCAGCGCAATACGGAAGAAATCAGCCTGCTGCTCATAGCGATCACGTACAGAGAAATCCTTGCCCAATGCAGCAGAAATCTGCTTTTTGACCGCCTTTTTGGAGCAGTCGTCAGAAAGACGAATAGCTACAGCGGTAGCTTCATTATCGGCATATTCAAACAGCCTGCGCGCACAAGCGATGGACACAAGGCAGAGGTGATCATCGTAGTCCAACTGATTCACTGCAAACGTGCCGGCAATATACGTAACCTCTCTATTGAGTGCCTGATCAGGGCGCATCACATTGATCTTAGCCGTTCGCTTAGGGGCATACAGCCTTACGCCACCTACAAAATGCGCATTGATACCTATAGTAGAAGCCAACCCTCGCCCCATCACACAGCGGTCGAAACCGCCATCCCACACCATAAACTCGCCGTCGGTAATGATTGAATCGATTTGAGTGAGGGTGCTGAAATTGTCGCTTACACCCATAATCCGTGCGGGCACTTGATGATCCTTATACTCAACCATGGCCGTTTCCTCCACGAGGGGCGAAAACACAGCCACCTCAGGCATAGCGGCCACCTGCTCCATAGCATCGGTATCCAGCGAGAAGTACTTCCCTTCGGTCGGTTGGATGAGCAACTCCGGGTCGAAAGCAGAGAACAACTGCTCAATCACGCGATTAAAACCATTCATAACCGAGAGCACGCACACCAACGCGGCTGTACTGACGCAAACGCCAGCAGCGCTTACGCCCGAAACGATGTTGATGGCATTGTGGCTCTTTTTAGCAAACAAATAACGCCATGCTATTTTGAGTTCGAACCGCACGACAGACGGAATTATTTGCCGAGCAATTGATCAATACGCTCCATATGGTCGAGCGTAGTGTCCAGATGGAAATTCAGTTCGGGAATGATGCGGAGCTGGTTGTGCTCCAGATTGCCGAGCTCAAATCGGATAGTCTTCTGATCTTCCATGATATGCTGAAGCACATCCTCCGCACGATTGGAAGGGAAGATACTCAGATAGATATGTGCGATGCTCAAGTCTGGCGAAACGCGCACCTCACTTACGGAGATGAGCAGATTGCCGATACGTTTAGCATAGCGCAAGAAGATATCGCCAAGGTCCTTCTGCATGAGACGGGCGATTTTTTGTTGACGGGTAGCTTGCATAGTAATTTTAAATTGATGGATACGCAAAATTAGGGAAAGGAGACGAAGCTCTTTTCCCTATTCTGCATATTTCTAATACGCTATTTCTCTCCGCGGGGGAGTCAGACTATTAGAAAGAATATTTATGACGACCTTCGTCAGAAACAGTGAGTTTCTTGCGGCCTTTAGCGCGGCGAGCTGCGAGTACGCGGCGGCCGTTAGCGGTGGTCATACGTTCACGGAAACCGTGCTTGTTGCGGCGTTTGCGCTGAGATGGTTGAAATGTTCTTTTCATTTTTCTGATTCATTAGGCCCCTCGCGGGGTATGTTATTAACTCGTAATAATTGTTTTCTAAGCCAATGATATGTGAATTCTCTCACATTCCGGGCTGCAAAGGTACTACTTTTTTTTGAACCTACCAAATTTTTCGGCAAATTATTTCACTTTTTGACCCGAAAGCGTGTATTTTTCTCCATTTTTGAGGATATAAATGGTGCCATCGTTGTATAAATAGCCCACTTGACCATCTTCAGAGGGGATATTATAGATGCTCGTCTCCACCACCGGTACGGGTCGCGGAGCGGGTATCGGATCAGCCATTTCGCCCTCGCCGCCATTAAGGAAATATTCGAGGTTGGTGTAACCAGCGAGCGAAGAGAGTGTGGTGAGGTTGCCGTCAGCCGGATCAGCCGGATTGAGACCATGCGCAGTCTCCCACGCATCGGGCATACCATCGCGGTCGGTGTCGGCTGGAATGGTATCGCCTTCCTGCATACCGAGGAAAGGATACGACACGATGGTATCTGCACCCACCATAAACGTATCGTTGCGCGTAAACTGAATATCATCCTGCGAATCGATGATGCCAACCCACGTAGGTTCGGTCTTGCCTACGAATGCAGGCGCCTCCAATCCGGCAGCTTCAGCCAGCAGGCGGCTGTCTTCTTCATCCAAACGCGGCAATTGAGCACCGGCTTGTTCGGTTACCGATACAAACGCCTCTTCTGCCGTCTGCATGCGGAGTTCTGACGATGCATATTGCTCCTCCAAAACGTATCGGTCGTAAGTTGCCTGATTCGCATTACTGCCTTCGAGATTAAACGCACGAAAACCCGTACCCTCGCGGAAACCATAGAGGTTATCGGCGTTCACAAGCGCAAGAATAGAATCGTTCCATAGCTTATACGAAGGATTATACGCATTGCCCGTTTCAAACATATTGCCGCTCAGATGCCAGCGACCATGATCTTTCTGCTTACTGCCCTGCACAAAATAGCGGGGACTAACTTCCTTAGCGAGCGTAGTAGGACCCGCACGGAAATAATTGTTAACCATATAGATATGGTCGTAACCAATTGCCTTACCGGTGCTGTCTTTATTGATGGTCGTATCGTTTTCGCCACCATAGAGCGAGTTGGTTTTGCCCCAGTTAAACACCACATTGTTGGCAAACTCTGAATCTACAAACGCATCGTGGTCGTGCTTGCCCTTATCGAGGTTGGCATTGGAGCGCACTCCATTGAATCGCGGAGTGCGATTGTAGCAGTTACTGATGAGGCAATGGTGCATAGTGCTGTGTTCACCACCCCATTGGGTAGCATACGAGCGCTGCCCTTTCTTGTGCTTCGAGTTGTATAATCCCTCCGCGATAATCGTCCACTGCACCGTGGTAGAGTCTGCATCGTAGAGCGTGAGGCATTCCTCCATCGACCAGGTGATCGAACAATGGTCGATAATCACGTTACGCGTGTTCTCCACTTGGAGTGCCGGATAAGCGCTGGTAGGAATATCTCCTGCACGGAAGCGGATATGGCGAATGATAACATTTGGTTTGCAAACATATATATTCGCACCTGCGATGCAAATACCACCACCGGGAGCCGTCTGTCCGGCTATCGTAACGTTCGGATACTGCATCTTCAATTTGGATTGCAGATAAATGGTGCCGCAAGTGTCAAACACGATCGTGCGGGGAGTGGCATCACCCGTTCGGAGAGCCCAGCGGAGTGTACCCTCTACGAGCTCTGCATCCGTGCAGTCATCGAGTCGGGTAACGTGATACACTACGCCACCACGGCCGCCTGTTGTAAATTTACCATAACCTTCCGCACCGGGGAAAGCTGTCAGCCGCTGCTGAGCCATCGCGCATGCGCACGCGCATATGAGCGTAATAAATAAGGAATAGAATCTGCGCATAATTATCTGTTGGTGTACATATCTTCGTAATATTTCACATAATCGCCGCTCGTGATATTATCCATCCACTCCTCATTTTCGAGGTACCAACGAACGGTCTTTTCTATGCCTTCCTCAAACTGAAGCGAAGGCTCCCAACCCAACTCTTTCTGCAGTTTGGTGGAGTCAATGGCATAACGCATATCATGGCCGGCACGGTCAGTAACAAACGTGATAAGGTCCATGTCTTCTCCTTCCTTGCGACCGAGCAGGCGATCAACAGTAGCAATCACGCATTTGATGATATCGATATTCTTCCACTCGTTGAATCCGCCAATATTGTAGGTTTCAGCAATGGTGCCCTTATGGAAAATCAAGTCGATAGCACGCGCATGATCCTCTACATATAGCCAGTCGCGCACGTTCTCGCCCTTGCCATATACGGGCAGCGGCTTACGATGACGGATATTATTGATAAACAGCGGAATGAGTTTCTCAGGGAACTGATACGGGCCGTAGTTATTCGAGCAGTTGGTCACGATAGTAGGCATGCCGTAGGTGTCGTGAAAAGCGCGAACGAAATGATCCGACGATGCCTTACTTGCGCTATACGGAGAATGCGGGTTGTATTTGGTCGTCTCATAGAAGAAATCCTTGCCGTATGCGAGATGATGCTCACCCGAACTTGCCTTTGTGGTAAAAGGCGGTTCGATGCCTTCGGGATGGGTCATCTCGAGTGCGCCATATACTTCATCGGTAGAGATATGGTAGAAGCGGCAAGGAGCGGTGAGCTCTGAGCAGTGAGTAGTGAGCTGAGAGCCCATTGCTCGTAACTCATCGCTATGGTCAACGACATAAGGAGTTGGCTGAGATTCCCAATAGAGCTTCGCTGCTTGCAGGAGAGAAAGGGTGCCCATCACGTTGGTGCGAGCAAAGGTGAAAGGATCCTTGATGGAGCGATCCACATGGCTCTCGGCAGCAAGGTGAATGATGCCATCGATATGCTTTTCTTTCAGGAGCGCTACGATCGTATCAAAATCGCAGATATCGGCCTTTATGAAATGGTAGTTGGGCTTGTCTTCAACGTCCTTCAGATTGGCGAGATTACCTGCATAAGTGAGCTTATCAAGGTTGTAAATCTCGTAATCAGGATAGGTATTCACGAACAGTCTTACGACATGCGAACCTATGAATCCGGCACCGC
Source organism: Bacteroidales bacterium (assembly GCA_022784645.1). Lineage (GTDB taxonomy): Bacteria > Bacteroidota > Bacteroidia > Bacteroidales > Paludibacteraceae > Colicola. The sequence goes on along the minus strand of JALFZG010000039.1, from coordinate 24,901 downwards.
CGGTAATGAGAATATTGCGTTTCATCTTATCGAGAAATGATATATTTGATTTCTTTAAATGAGTAGGCATGAATCGAGCCATCGTCTTTCTTGAGCAACAATTGCCCCTGCTCGCTGATGCCGGCAATCTGCGCGTAAAAAGCCGTATCGTCGGCTTCGCGGTCAATCATCATCGGAGCTTCAGAGGAGGGCACCTCGCGCCATAACCATCGTCCTTCTCGGCGATAGAGTCTCTGCCAATAGAGGCGCTCGAGCTCGTCAGTTGCCGCAATGGTTATCGGCCAAAGGCGCTCCATCTCCTGGAGAATACGCATCAGCACCTCCTTCTTATCAAACGTGCGGCCGGTAATCAGCTTCATCGAAGTGGGATTGGGCGCATTGCTCACGAACACCTCCTGATTGACGTTGACCCCTATCCCTGATAAGCTACATCGGATATGGCTGCCTTGAAGCACGTTCTCTATCAGCATGCCGCAGATTTTCAGGTCGCCCACGTAGATATCGTTGGGCCATTTGATAGTAGCCTCGATGCCGAAACGCTGGAGTGCTTCGGCCACAGCCAAGGCGGAGAGCATGCTCAGCCGCCATAGTTGCTCCGGCTTGAGTTGACGGCAGTCAAGCACCGTGGTGAACGAGATATTCTTATCAGGCTCGCTCTCCCAACTGTTGCCTCGTTGCCCACGTCCGGCCGTTTGCCGGAACGTACAGAGCGTAAACAGATGCGGCAGTTCCTCGCCCACCTGCATCCGCTCCATCAACGCGGTGTTCGTACTGCGAACTTCTTCTGCAAACTCCACCATGGCTCAGAGTTGTCCTTTCGTAAGTTCAAGAAGGTATTTCTCCATCACGCGTCGTACGGCTGTAGAGCTGCCATTGCCGTTGTTCACCACGATGGAGAACGTCCAAACCCGACCTCCTGACAATTCAATATAGCCGCAGTAGCTTCGCAAATGCGCTATCGTACCCGATTTAGCGTGCACGCGTCCTTCCAATGGGGTTTTCTTAAGCATGCCGCTCAATGTGCCCGACTTACCGCTTACGGGAAGCGATTCGTAGAAAACGCTATAATTGGGCGAACGATACATATATTGCAGCAGGCTCACAAACGTGCTTGGGGCAATGCCGTTTTGCGGAGCGAGTCCCGACCCATCCACCATAAACACAGGATCGAACTTCACTCCCCTACTCTTCCAGCAGTCTGCCACCACTTTCCGAGCATCTTCCACTCCAGCAGGAAGGAAACCATTTTCGAGCGCCACGGTGCGGAAAATAGCCTCAGCGTAAAGGTTGTTGGAATGGATATTCGTTTCGGCCACCACCTTGCTCAACGGTGCCGACTGATGGGTGTAGAGGGGCGTGCGTTGCTTGCTGTCGGGCATCAGCATATACGTCACTTCGCCCGTCAATTCGGTGCCCAAGCGCTTCAACTCAGTCGTCAGTTCCTCCGCAAGCGTCAACCCCGGATTGGGCATGTCTGCACGCACGCGGAACGTGCCTTTCCCGGAAGGAATCTGGCCGGTGATGGTGCGGTCGTAGTTGAAGGCTACACCATGTACCATCGCATCGTCGTAGGTGATATTCGTGCAGCGGGCATAACTCGTAAAATGCAGACGAGGATCGGCCGGTTCGGTACTGATCACCTCCGCCACATCGCCCAGCTGCCCCGAGCGCAAAATCAGCTGCATCGTATTCTCCATATAGTTGAGGCTGAAAACGCCCATACCATAATAGTTGCCCATATCTTCAAACGTCCAACCGCCATTCATGGCATCGCCGTTGTTAAACGCTGAAAGGTCGGCTACCACATTGCCTTCTATCCGATGAATACCCAACTCGTGAAGTTTCTTCGCCCAAATGGTCATCAGTCCGCGGCCATCAAAGGCGGGCGAAGCAATGGTCGGGTCGCCTGTTCCGCGTACATAGAGGTTGCCTACAAGCGTATTCCCTACAAGCTCACCATCGGTCTCAAGATACGTTTTCCAACGATAATCAGCCCCAAGCAACTCGAGAGCCGTACAAGTGCTCACTACTTTCATCGTGGACGCTGACGGCAAGAGGTTATCTGCACGATAGGCATCTATCGTATCACCGCTGGCGGCATCTACCACCAATACGCCTACGTTGCCCGTACGCGTGACTGCGTTGGATTCAAACATTTGTTTGGCCAATCCACACGGTTGGCCGGCAGCGCATAGGAGCGCCCATAACATGAATAGTCCTGTTTTAAACATAGCTAATTTTTGAATTGCTCTGCAAAAATACGAAAAAAAAACCAATTCTGCAAAAAAACATGCGATTTTTCTTGTTTATTTCGTAAAAATGCAGTAATTTTGCATGCCAAACCAAATAATCTCATGGTAAAGAAATACGATTTCCTCATTATCGGCGGAGGTGTAGCCGGTATGAGTTTCGCGCTGAAAGTGGCGCGTGAGAAGAAATACAGTATCGCTCTCTGCTGCAAAACGAGCCTCAGTGAAGCCAATACCGCAAAGGCGCAAGGCGGTATTGCATCCGTAACCAACCTGCTCGTAGATGATTTTGAAAAACACATCCACGACACGATGGTAGCAGGCGATTGGATATCCGACCCCGAGGCCGTTCGGCAAGTCGTAACCCGTGCACCCGAGGGCATTCGTGAACTCGTTGAATGGGGCGTGAATTTCGATAAGAAAGCGGATGGCAGCTTCGACTTACATCGCGAGGGCGGCCATTCGGAGTTCCGCATTCTCCATCATGCTGACGACACCGGCTTTGAGATTCAGCGCGGGCTGATGGAGGCCGTCAGAAGCAATCCGTATATCGACGTACTCGAGAACCACTTCGCGGTAGAGATCATCACCCAGCACCATTTGGGCGTTCGCGTCACGCGTCGGACCCCCGATATCGAATGTTATGGTGCGTATATCCTCAATCCGGAAACGCATCGGGTAGATACGTATCTGGCTAAGGTCACGCTGATGGCTACCGGTGGCACTGGTTCGGTCTATGCCTCTACCACCAACCCGAATATTTCCACCGGCGATGGCATCGCGATGGTATATCGCGCCAAAGGCAAAGTGGAGGGAATGGAGTTCGTACAATTCCACCCCACGGCATTGTATAACCCTGCTGAAACGCACCCTGCCTACCTCATCACCGAGGCGATGCGAGGATACGGTGGCATCCTCCGACTGCCCAACGGAGAGGAGTTTATGCATAAATACGACGAACGACTCTCGCTCGCGCCACGCGATATCGTTGCGCGCGCAATAGATAATGAGATGAAGCTCCATGGTATCGACCATGTCTGCCTCGATGTCACACATAAAGATCCAGAGGAGACAAAGCATCATTTCCCGAATATCTACGCCAAGTGCCTCACCATTGGCATTGATATCACCAAAGACTATATCCCCGTCACCCCCTGCGCGCACTATATGTGTGGCGGCATCAAGGTCAACCTCGATGCCGAATCGTCGATTCACAGACTATATGCCGTAGGCGAATGCAGTTGTACGGGCCTTCATGGAGGAAATCGCTTAGCCAGCAACTCGCTCATTGAGGCGGTTGTATATGCCGATGCGGCTGCTAAGCACTCCCTTTCGGTAGTAGAACAATATTCATTCAATGAAAACGTGCCGGAGTGGAACGATGAGGGTACGCTCTCGGTAGAGGAGAAAGTGCTGATTGCGCAAGACGTAAAAGAAGTAGGGCAGATTATGTCCACCTATGTAGGTATCGTACGCTCGGATTTGCGTTTGCGTAGAGCTTGGGAACGGCTCGACCTGCTCTATGAAGAGACCGAGGACCTCTTCCGAAGAGTCAAACCTACCCGCGAGATTTGCGAGCTGAGAAATCTGATTAATGTAGGCTATTTGATCACACGACAAGCACTCGAACGCAAAGAAAGTCGCGGATTGCACTACACGATCGATTATCCGCACGCACCAAGCGTTCAGCACTAAGATTATGCGCTATGCGCAGTTCCAATGGGATAATAGGACGGAGATAGTATCTCCTGCCAACAAACAATACAAGAGCCGCAAGAGAGCCCTGCGGGCGTTCCAGATGGTTCCAGGGCAGAAAGGCAATATACGAATAAACACAAAAGCTCCCTATCCGGGAGCTTTTTCATTTGATATATGGGGATTTATTTTGCTGCAATAGAGGTAGCAACTTCGTTATTGTTATCGCGTTTTTTTCTGCGAATGAAGCAGTATGCAGCATAGAAGGATAGCATCAGCAGCAAGGGGAGAATGGCATCGCCAATGGGAGTCAATTCGCCCGGACGCAAATCATTTTCACCAATGCCCAAACCATTGTTAGGAGTGCTGTTGGTAGTGGTATTATCCTCGGCTTGTTCGCGCATTATGGTAGTCGTACGAACCACATTAGCTACACCCAATCGGTCAGCCGCACCACCCGTTGCGCTATACGTAGCACCACGACGAGCTGTTGTGCTGCCATTATAGGAACCGCCACGAGAGTTGGTCGAAGCGCCCACAGTACGGACTGTATGCGTTCGTTTCGAAATCACGCTACCACCATACGAACCGGAAGAAGTATTGCGGGTATTGCGATTATAATTGCCGCGGGAACTTACTTTACGATTGAGCAACGAATTGGCATTTGTAAAGCTGGGAGCACTAACAGCTGCCATCTGAAGGACGTGACCATCCGAAAAAGGCGCATACACAACCGCCTCACGAGTCGGAAGACCAGAAGCGGAAGCATTCAGAGCTTGCATCTCAACGCTCATGGCCACAAAGGCGCAGAGCACGAGCAGAAATGTCCTGAAATACGTTGGCATGCGTGTTAGTAAACTTAGCGTTAGTAGTTAATAGTGTGTAGTAAGAAAGGGTATTGCAAATATTCATTTGCGGCGCAAAATTACTACAAAAATCTTAAAAACACGTTAGCAAATCCTAAAAAAAAGCCTATTTATACGAAAATACAAGGATTTTTTACGAATTTACAGGATTTTACACCATTCTGCATTGTTTGCCAATCCGCTCCGCTCTCCCCGAAAAATAGATACCCTAACTCTAAATATGTGAACTTTTGAAAAAATAGAGCATCCATCACAATAATACATCTTGAAGAACTACCCTATACGGGTCGTTTACTATATCGAGGCACACATCAAACACAGAATTTTTAATAAGCAAAGGCAATTATTGTGAATTTTCCATGCAAGAAATGTTGCAAAATGTATTCATTTGTGTAATGCAACGAAAATATAAACTTACTTGCTATGGAATAGAACATATTGATTACCAATAATTTAGAGAAACAGACTATTACTCTCGGAGTAAAATAAACAATGGATTTGTATTTCGTACACCTTAATAATCATTAATCGCTCTTACGCGAGTAATGCAACCTCTTTTCCGCATATTTAAGCTGGGTTATAATAATTCCCATATTTTTTAGTGTTTACTTATTTCAGGATAAGACAGCCATCATCAAAAGCAAGAAAGGCGACAACGCTACCTTCAAAGCACTCGAACCGCTACTCGATAAATACATAAAATAAAAACAAGGAGTAACCGGAGTAACTGAAGTAACCACAACCAAATATATCATATTCTACAACGGTTACCTCAGTTACTTCGGTTACTCCTTGTGTTTTTTCTTTTTCCCCAATTTCTCTCTTTGTCTCCCAAAAATACCCTTTTTACCTCCGATTTACCCTCAAAGTGCTGTTTTTTTACGATTTTTCGTTGTATTATACCGCAATTTTGACCACAAAAAATAACATAAACAGCAAAAATCAGTATGCTAAAAAAGTTTTAATATAATATAATATTAATATTAATATTATATTATATTAATTCCTATATATATAGCCACAAAAAATTTTTTTTTACAAGGAGTAACCGGAGTAACTTAGGTAACCGCAATGAAAATTTATCATATTCAGCAATGGTCACCTAAGTTACTCCGGTTACTCCTTGTGTTTTTTTCTACTTTTTTTTCTTGCTTTGCCCAATCATGGGGGCACTTGCACGCAATCCGGACCAATACCGCACGCAATCCGGACCAACCCATTGCCATGTCAGAAAAAAGCAGTAATTTTGCACTCGCATTCGGCACTTGGGTCGCATAGCCGATACCGCTCCACTAAATCGGCGGGCGACCAAGGCCTCTGCTCTCCCCAAAAATCCGAGATTTTCGGGGGCCCCAAGAAAGATGCTTCGCTAACGAAAGTCTCATCCCGGGTCAGAGACTTGCAGCGCTTCGCATCTCCTCCTCTCCACGAAATCACCACGATTGCTCCACATTATCTCCACGGTGCGTGTGTAGCGCGTGTGTAATAGTGGTTTTTTACTAACCCCCTGCGGGGTAAAATCCTAACCCTCTCGTCCCCGAGCCCCGCAGTTGTTTCATAGGTGGACATGAGAAGGATTGATTATGGGTAAAGTTTATGGTAACTGGGTCACTGGCCTTCACAGCGGTCGCGCTTGCAAGCATGACGACATCTACACCAAGGTCAACAAGAAGACCGGTCAGTGCTATTCGGTCAAGCTCTGCAACCCCAACACCAATCAGACCGAGTCGCAGAAGAAGACCGTCTCTGCTTTCGGCAAGGTAAATGCGGCCGTTGCGGCTTGGATCAAGACCGAGAAAGCCAAGAGCGCCCCGAGTGAGGCCTATCTGAAGGTCGTAGCGGTCTTCAACCGTCAGAATCGTTACGCCACCCTCCGCGGCATGATCATAGCCAAGGGCATGTACAAGGTCGAGAACGGTGAGGTAGTGGTTGACCCCAACGCTAACACCACCTTCGCCACCATCTCCTCGACCGTGCAGCTCCCTGATGACTCTGCTAACGATCCGGCAGGCGGCTCCGGTTCTACTTCGGGCTCGCAGACTCCTTCGGGTGGCGGCTCTACTTCGGGCGGCTCGCAAGGTGGCAGTAGCGGCGATGAAGACGCCGGATTCGAGTAATCCCTAAGCGCCAAGGAGCAGGCTAAGCCTGCGGCTCTGTTCCAGATGCGCTTAGCGCGTTCAGAGGGTGTGGAGCGGCGGATGGAGGACGGAGATAATATCTCCTGCCAACAAACAATACAAAATAGCCCTTCGGGCGTCCCAACGCCTTCGGCTGTTCCAAATGGTTCCAAGACCCCCTCGGTCCCCCTTATGAGGGGGAAGAGGGTTTCAGGAAAGAAAATAATAGGCCGAAGGCCGTTGTTCATAAAAATAAAATTCCAGCCTGTGTGATGAGGCTTACAGCCCTATTTGGAGTACGCGGGACTCGAGTGTGAGTCGGGAGTCGGTGGCGCGGTTGCGTACTGCAGCACGGTAGTTATAGACGGTCTTGGAGGAGAGACGAAGAAATCGGGCGATGTCGTCAGAGTCAGAGATGCCGAGTCGTATGAGCGCATAGATACGGAGTTCGGTGGATAACTTTCCGCCAGAGGGGATAGGGAATTGCGCATCTGGACGGAGGAGCAGGTTGAAGTCCTCTACGAAATGTGGGAAAAGGGAGAGGAAGGTTTCATCGAAATGAGCGTAAAACGTACGGAGGTTTTCATCGATGAAATCGGTGGATTTGACGGCAGCGAGCAGCGCTTCGTAGTTGCTTGAGAGTGCTATTCGGAGCAGTTGCTTATGGTAGAGTCCGAGTTTCTCGATAGTGTCAGAACACTCTTTCATGTATTGTGTAACGTAGGCCGAACGGATACGATTGGAGTCGCGGAGTGACTGATTGGAGTCTTCGAGTTCGGTTTGCCGTTGTCGGAGTTGATCGTTGACCTCAAGCAATTGTTCGGAAGCGAGCGTTACTTTTTCGTTTGCCCGATGGAGCTTGATAATAACGAACACTACGATGAACACCACCAATAGCAGGAGCACAATGCCTGAGACGAGGAGGATATTCACCACGCTCAGGTGCTCTTGTTGCTCACGGATGGTCCGTTTGTATGTCTCGAGTATAACGGGCATGTCGCCTGCCATCTCGATGGTTCGTAGTCTCGCCTTGCAGTATTCGGCATCCTCAATGCAGCATTGCATGTAGCGGTACGCTCGTTTGGTGTCGCCTTGGCGAAAAAGGATAAGTGCAACCTCTCGGAGCGAGGCATGCTCCATCACGCCATGGTGGATATCGGAGATGGCGGAGATAGCGTAGTAATGCAGTGCGGAGTCGGTTTGGTTGAGCCGGGCATAAAACGAGCCGAGACTGTTAGCGAGGAACCGCACCTGGTCGGATTCGGGCGGAAGTGCTTGAAAGATGGGTAAGAGTATAGCAATAGCCTGCTCCGGGGTGGAGAGCTCAGCTTGCAGGATGGCTTCTTCTTGTGCGCGCCATACAGGGTCAGGCTCCAGCTCCATGATGCGCTTGCGGTAGGCTGGCACCTTACGCCAGTCCGATTCTCTCTCTTCTTGTATGGTGCTGAACTCTGACTCCCAAATGCAGAGGGAGCAGCAGGCTTTGTAATACAACAACTGATTGCTCTCGTAGAGCTCCGGTTCGATTTGCAGCAGAATAGCGCGCGCTCGGTCAAAGAGGCAGTTGATACTCAAGCACTGCGCCTGATAGATAAGCGCCCGTTGGATAAGTTCGGGTGAGCATAAGTCACGTGCAGCCTCGGCTGCATAAAGTGCATACGCATAAGCTGAGTCCGTGTTCAGACCATTATAGAGGAGGTAAATCTCTGATGCAAGGTCAAAACGCGTCTGCCCCGAGGCGTTACGCCAGATGGCCCGTATGCTTTCCAGGTTCTCTTCTTTTTGAGATACAAAATACTGTTTATGCTCGAGCGCCGAGTCGAGCTGATTGAGGTAAGGACAATCTTTACCGTGGGGCGCAACCGCCCAAGCTACAGCAGATAGCATCCATACAAATACAGATAAACACACTTTACGCGATTGCTGCTTTAGCGGCGATTCACAGGTTCGGACTGCCTTACGGCCCAATAAGAAGATATGTTTCATGGCGATAATGATTTGAGGCTGCAAAGGTACAAAAAAGGAATGTATTATGCAAGTTTTTTGAAAAAAAAATATCATCACCACTCCCAAATTAACTCCTTATTTACTATTAAATTATTATTTAAGTAACTGATAATCAGTATATATACATGGAATAATATACTCCCAATATTATCCCAACGCTTGCGAATACGCGTGAAAAGCAGTAATTTTGCCGCAGAAATTGAAATACCATACAATCAATAACTCAACAATAATAACCCTTTAAAACCAATTCTATCATGAAAAAGAGTATCCTTTTGAGTATTCTTAGTGTAGTAGCCATGGCAGTTATGGCTCAGTATCCGACTCGCGTGTATCTTTGTGGTCCCGGCACTCCTTCAGGTTGGGCAACGGAACAGAATCCTATGTACACGTATGTAGATGACAACAATGTACCCACGGGCATGTACGAGTGGGTAGGTGAACTCAACGATGGTCAACTTAAGTTCCTCTATGGCAGCAGTTGGGAGCCCGCTTATATTGCGGTAACCGATGGTGAAGCATTCAGCATTGGTGAACCACATCATTTTGCAGAACGCCTTACCGGCTCTGACCCTGACAACAAATGGGTAGCTACCGCAGGTCGCTATAAGATTGAAATCAACCTGATTGACTCAACTATCACGGTATCCGATGGTACGGATTTGGCTGACAAAAACGGCAATGACCAATCGTTCGCAGTTGCTATTCCTTCGCAGATTTTCCCTGTAGGCGATGGTACTTCGTTTGGATGGAATCCCGGCTCTTCAGAGGCTATTGATCAGGTAGGCGAAACGGGCGTTTTCGATGGTATCGTATTGCTCAAGAATGGTGAGTTTAAGCTCCTCCACCAGCAGGATTGGGGTGCTCATTATGGCCCTATCACGAATGGCGAAATCATCTCCGGTGCAGGAACCTATACACTCTGCAAACCTTCTGACGATAATAAGTGGGTAGTAACCGGCGTTGAGAACCTCACTGCATATCACCTTATTGCTGACGTAAATGCAGGCACGCTCGTGTTGCGCGATACCGTTTTTGAACTTCCGCCCCTCACCACTTTGTATATGTGTGGTGACGCAGTAGGAGGTTGGGATTTTGAAACGAATGCTATTGAAATTCACTCTGAAGACTCGGTATTCCATTATGAAGGCATGCTGAGCGATGGCGAGTTTAAATTCTTTGAGAAGAAAGATTTTGGCAGCCAGGCATGGGGTGCAGCAGCTGCTGGTACGCCCGTAACAGGCAGCGGCCAGTTTGAGCTCGTTCGCCTTACGGAAGACAATAAATTCTACATGACCGCAGGCAATTATAAGCTCACCGCTGACTTGAAGAATGGCTTGATGACCGTTGAATACGAAGCTCCTTCGGCAATAGACAACACGCAGGCTGATCGTGCAGAGAAAGTGCTGATCAATGGTAAGGTTGTCATTATCCGCAACGGCGAGCAGTATAGCGTTCTCGGCCAAAAATTATAATTTCATTTGCTTTTATTTTCCAGAGTTGTGCACTACTGCTTGACAGTTATGCCTTCTCTTCAGAAAAAGAAAAACTGGTTCTACCGCGGCAGCATTGTTTGCCGTGGTAGTGACCTTTAAATGCTTATTCTTAAAAAAAATGAAACGAATTTTAGTATCTTTATTGAGTCTGCTCCTCGTTCCCGCGATGTTGCTGGCTCAGGCTCAGATAACGGGTGAGGTGCTTGATGAGCAAGGTGAACCCGTTATTGGCGCCAATGTGGTTGTATCCGGTACGAGTACGGGTACGATCACGGACTTCGATGGCCGCTTCGCTCTCTCATGCGATAGCAAGGCTACGTTAGAGATCAGCTATATGGGTATGCAGACGCAGACGATAGCGCTTGGCGGCAAGACCCATATTACTGTTACGATGCACGATGATACCGAACTGCTGGAAGAAGTGGTTGTGGTAGGTTATGGTACCATGCGCAAAGCAGACCTTACCGGATCGGTTGGTTCGATGGGCAAAAAGGATATGGAAGCCCCGGTAGCCAATATCGGTCAGGCGCTGCAAGGTAAAGTGAGTGGCGTGCAAGTAATCGATGCCGGCAGTCCGGGCGATAACGTAAGCATCAAGATTCGCGGTTTGGGCAGTATCAATAACTGCGACCCGCTCGTGGTGATTGATGGTATTCCTACCGATTTGGGAATTAACGCCATCAATATGAACGATGTAGAGCGCTTAGACGTACTCAAAGATGCATCTGCTACGGCAATCTATGGTAGCCGTGGCGCCAATGGTGTAGTGATGATTACTACGAAGAGTGGTGCGAGTGGCAAGGGCAAGCTGACGCTGAATGCCGGCGTTGGTATGCAGACGGGCATGAATATCCCTACGATGCTGACTTCTGCACAGTATGCACAACTCAATAACGAGATGATGTATAACGCGCAACAAAATGCTAACCCCGATTGGGTTGACCCCTCGGAGTTGACGCAATCAACTGATTGGATGAAGGAGATGATGCAGATGGGTCTTTTGCAGAATTATAATCTCAACTACTCGGGCGGTTCTGACAAAAACCATTACTATGTATCGTTTGGCTATCAACAGCATCAAGGTTTGATTAAAACCTCTGACTATAAGCGCTTTACCCTTCAAGAGAAGAGCGATGCTCAGGTGCTCAAATGGCTTCGTTTTGACCATGCTCTTACGTTCTCTCATGATATCAAAAGCGGTGGTGCATACAGCATCAGTGATGGTCTTCGGGCGCTGCCTATTTACAGTATCAAAGATGCTTCGGGCGAATGGACAGGACCGGAAGGCAACTCGATGTGGTATGGTTCAACCCGTAACCCGATTGGACCGATGGAGGTATATCAATCCACCACTAAAGGTTACAACCTGCTCACCAGCCTCGCTGCTGAGATCACGTTCTGCAAGCAGCTGAAGTTCAAGACGATGTTTGCTTTTGATGGCAAATTCTGGTTTACTGACAGTTTCAGCCCTGCCTATGATTGGAAACCCTCGCCTACTGAGATTTCGAGCCGCTATCAGTCAAATAACCGCTCGTTTACCTATACTTGGGATAACTATTTCACGTATAATCAGACCTTTAAGAAAGACCACCATCTGAACGTGATGGCGGGTATGTCGATGCAATGGAATGATTTTATGTGGAGCAACATGACCAAGGAAGGGTTTATGTTTGATAATGTCAATCAGTTCGACAATGGTCAGGAGCCTGCCACCATCGGTGGTAGCCGCAGCGAATGGGCGCTGATGTCATTTATGGGCCGTGCCAATTATAACTATGCCGACCGATATATGCTTACGTTTACCGTACGAGGTGATGGTTCGTCTCGCTTTGGTAAGAACCACCGTTGGGGTTGCTTCCCGTCTGGTGCAGTAGCATGGCGCATCTCCGAGGAGGAGTTTTTCCCCGAGCAGGACGCAGTAAACGACCTTAAGCTTCGCGCCGGTTACGGTATGACGGGTAGTCAGGCTTCCGTAAGCAATTATGGCTATTTGGCTACGTATGAGACGTCTGTTTATCCGTTTGGTAAGTTCTCTTCTGATCCCGAGGAGATGAATAAATACGCGCTCATTTCCACTACGCTGGCCAACCCGGATATCCATTGGGAGACAGTGAGCCAAGCCAACGTAGGTTTTGATATGACGTTAGCTTATAATCGCCTGACACTGGGCTTTGACTGGTATTGGAAAAACACTACCGACATGCTTGTAAAAGCCAGTGTACCAATCACTTCGGGCTTTGAAGACACCTCTGTAACCTACGCGAATGCCGGTAAGGTTCGCAACACGGGTTTTGAAATATCCGTTAACTCGCTCAATATCAAGAACGGCCCCGTACAGTGGGAGACCTCACTCAATGTAACCTTCAACCGCAACCGCATTCTCGACCTCAATTCGGATGTTCCGTATTATATCAATCAGATCGGAAACTCATACCTGACCATTCTGCAGGAAGGTCTTCCGATCAACTGCTTCTACGGCTTCGTAACCGATGGTATCTTCCAGAGCGAAGAAGAGGTGGCTATGCATGCGTTCCAAGCAGGTGCTCAGCCGGGCGATATCCGTTTCCGCGACTTGAACAACGACGGCCGCATCACGGATGATGACCGAACCGTAATCGGCAACCCCAACCCGCAATGGATGTTCTCCATGGGCAATACGCTCACTACGAAGTTCGGTTTGGAGTTCTCCTTCTACCTGCAGGGAGTGGCAGGAAACGATATTTATAATGCCAACGATATCGACTTGACGGGTATGTCAGCCGCTTACAATCAAACGACCAAAGTGCTGGACCGCTGGACACCGGATAACCCCAACGCAACGCTTCCTCGCGCTGTATATGGCGACCCGAATCAAAACACCCGCGTGAGCGACCGCTACGTAGAAGATGGCTCTTATCTCCGCCTCAAAAACATCACGCTTGCTTATAATTTCCCGAGCAAACTGATTAAGAAGGCCACGATGGAGCAACTCCGTCTCTCCTTCAGCTGCGAGAACGTAGCTACTGCTACCCGCTATACCGGTTTTGATCCGGAAGTGGCACAAAACGGTATTGATCTAAACCGTTACCCCTTGGCTCGCACGTATAATTTCACCCTCAATATTGGATTCTAAGCACATACGATTATGAAAATCAATCATATCTTTCAGCGTTCAATGCGCATGGCGGCAGCTGTAGCGGCTGCGCTTACGATGACGTTTCAGTCATGCGATTTTCTGGAGCGTCAGCCTTATGACAAGGTCGATCCTACGGTAGAGGTGACCGATGATATAGCTTTGGCAATGGCAAATGCTTGCTATCGTACGCTTCAGTCATCGAATATGTATAACCAGCGTCTATGGTGTTTGGATATCGTAGCTGGTAACTCTAATGTAGGAGCAGGTGGCGGTACAGATGGTCTTGAGACCGTACAGGCTGCCAATTTCACCACGCTTTCTGACAACGGTATGGCGCTTTATATGTGGCGCTCGCCATGGGTAGGTATTGGGCAATGCAATATCCTCATTCAGAGTATGGAGACTGCCGAGGGACTTACGGAGGCCATCCGTAATCAATGCCTTGGCGAGGCGCTTTTCTTGCGTGCGCATTATTATTTTGTACTCGTTCGCCTCTATGGTGCTGTACCTACACGCTTGACTCCTTATGAACCGGGAACAAGTACGGCTATCGCACGAGACGCCATTGAGAACAACTATAAGAATATCATCTCCGACTTGCAGCGTGCTGCGGAGTTGCTCCCTATGAAGCAGGAATATGCCCCCGCTGACCTCGGTCGCGCCACCAAAGATGCGTGCTATACGGAGCTTGCGAATGTTTATCTTACATTGGCTGGACATAACCTTTCCATCAATGGTATGAGCAATGAGGATTACTACAAAGCAGTAGTTGACCTCTGCACCGATGTGGAGAACATGGGGTATGACCTCGAATCCTGCAATTACGAAGACAATTTCTGCGCGACTATCCATAATGGTCCGGAATCGATTTTCGAGGTGCAATTCTCTGGCGATAAGGAGTATGACTTCTGGGGTAATAACCCGCAATCGAGTTGGCTGAGCACATTCATGGGGCCGCGTAACTCGGATTTCGTAGCCGGCTCATGGGGTTGGAATCAACCTACGGAGGAGTTCGTTAGCCAATATGAGCCAGGCGATAAGCGCAAAGATATCACCATCTTCTATGCAGGTTGCCCCACGTGGGATCCTGAAGGTGTTAACAAAGAGTACAAGGCCAGCTATTCCAATACGGGCTATAACGTACGTAAGTTCCTCGTTACGAAAGCCGTTTCTCCGGATTTCAACACTTCCCCTGCAAATTTCGTAGTGTATCGATTTGCTGATGTACTGCTGATGAAAGCCGAGGCGCTCAACGAAATCCGTCCGTCAGAGGCTTATGCTTCCATCAACCGCGTGCGCAGTCGTGCCGGTCTGCCCGCTCTCTCGGGACTCAATCAGGATGAGATGCGCGAGGCTATCATCCATGAGCGCCGAATAGAGCTCGCGTTTGAAGGCCACCGCTGGTTTGACATGATTCGCATCAACGATGGTGAATATGCGGTGAAATTCCTCCATTCGATTGGTAAAACCAATGCTACGCGTGAGCGTCTGCTTTTCCCCATTCCGCAGACCGAGCGTGATGCCAACCCGCTCATGGGGCAGAATCCAGGTTATTAAGGAAATGGTGGATACTAATAATTTACGTATTATTTGATATGAAAAAATATCTGTTTATTCTTATGGCGGCTGTTGCCTGCTTGGCAACAAGCTGCCGCGAGGATCTCAAAGAGCTCGATAAAGGCTCTACTCCTCTTGCTATTTCCGCCAATGCTGATACGCTCGTGCTTGATCAGACCGAGTACAGCAATACCGGCCTGACGCTCAGTTGGACTTCCGGCACCAATGAAGGTACCGGTCATCGCATCTATTACAGTTTGGAACTTGTTCGAGCAGGCGAGAGCTGGGAGAATGCGACACTCATTTTCAATGGGCAAACGCAAAAATATGAGCAGACGTGGACCGTAGAAGATATTTGCCAAATGGCTATCGACAATGGTTGCAAGCCCGGAGAGACTATCGGTTTTACGGCTCGCATCACCGCTTCTGGTGAAGGATTTGAGACGCAGACTTCCACCTGCGATTTTGTGGTTATCCCCTATGAACCGATTACGAAGACGCTCTATATCGTAGGTAACGCCACCCCCGGCGGATGGACCCTCTCTGAGGCCACCGAGATGGAAATGAAAGAGGTGGGCTACTTTAAGACTACTCTCCGTCTGAAGAAGGGATTCTTTAAGTTCGTTTGCAATAAAGAGAGCATGCTTCCGGGCTATATGCCGGGCGAAACAAGCGAAGATTTGTTGCCCCGCGCGGATGCTGCTCAGCAGGATAAGATGTGGACGGTAGAGACGGATCACCTGTATGAGGTGAGCGTTAACCTTATCACCCTCAAGATGCAGATGCGTGAGGTAGCAGCCGTGATGCCCGACTACGAGCAACTCTATCTTATCGGCAACGAGACGGGATGGAATTTCTGGGAGATGGACCGCGACCCGCTCGATCCGTTCCTCTTCCGCATTGGCCATTTCTGGACGCTTGGACAGGACTTTAAGTTCGGTACTGCATCCGGCGCTTGGGAGAACAACTTCAAGGCAACCTCCGCCAATGCACCTTACACCCAAGAGAGTATGGTGTTCATTAAGGGCTATGACCCCGATAATAAGTGGGTGCTGAATGCCGATGAATGCAATAAGATGTATAAGATTTGTGTAGATATCCACACTGCGCAAGAACGTATGATTATGCGCGAGTATGTGCCGTTCACTGAGATGTACATGGTAGGTAGCGCTGCACCCAATGGTTGGGATTTGAGCAATGCTACTGCGCTTACGCTCGTTGACGACAGCCTCTTTACTTGGACGGGTACACTCAATGCTGGCGAGCTGAAGTTCAGCTGCGATAAGCAGGCAGATTGGAATGGTGCATGGTTCATGCCCGCTGTAGCTGACCAAGTGCCTACCGGCCAACCCGAGCAGCTGCTCTTCATTGATAAGAACGAAGAATCACTCACGCGTTATCAGTATGCTCAGAGCGAGAATGTCAACGTGACTGATATCGACTTGAAGTGGAAAATTGAAGAAGCTGGTACCTACACCATTACACTCGACCAACTCCACGATCGTGTAACCATCATTAAGCAATAAAAGGTATGAAATACAAATATTTGTTGTTTGCTCTGTTTCTCTCCGCTTGTACCAGCTGCGAGAGCAATAATCAGCAGAATCCGGACAACGGTGATGATAATGGCGATGGCGGCAAGGTGACGTCTGTTGTAAACGTGACCTCGGACTTGTGTTGGGAACTGACAACAGACAAGGCTATGTACGCACCGGGCGAGACCGTGCGCATCACGGCTACCGGCACCCCAACGGATAACACGTTCGTGCGCTACCGCTGCGGCGATCAGGTTATTCAAACGGACCCTGTCCACTCTACGGAGTGGACTTGGGCCGCTCCTTCGGAAGACGGACGAGGTTATATGGTTGAGGTGTACAGACAGAAAGATGACACCACCGAGCAGATTGTGGGCACGATAGGTGTGGATGTCTCTTCCGACTGGCGACTCTATCCCCGTTATGGGTTTGTGGCTACGTTTGATAAAAGCAAGACCAATGAAGTAATCGCCAGCGAGATGGCGTTCCTCAACCGATGCCATATCAACGGTGTTCAGTTCCAAGACTGGCATTGGAAGCATCATTATCCCGCTCCCGTTAAGAACGGACAGCTGCTATCTGAGTTTACCGACATTGCCAATCGCATGAACAGCACCGCTGTGATCAAGGAGTATATCCGCGTACAGCATGCTTACGGCATGAAGAGCATTTTCTACAACCTCTGCTTCGGTGCACTCGATGATGCGGAGCAAGATGGTGTAAAGATGAAAGAGTGGGGACTATACAACGACCCCAACCACGGCTATCAAGACCGACATGGGCTGCCCAGCAGTTGGAAAAGCGATATCTACTTGCTCGACCCAGGCAATGAGGAATGGCTCAACTATTTGGCTGACAGAAACGAAGAGGTGTATCAGCATTTTGACTTCGATGGTTATCAGATTGACCAACTCGGATGGCGTGGCGGAGACCGCTACACCTACAGCGGGCAGACGGTGAATTTCAATAATGCATACGCGAAATTCGTGAACGCCATGCACGATCGTCACCCAAACAAAGACCTTATCATGAACTCGGTAGGCAGTTTCGGAAGTCAGGCTATCTTAGGCACTGGACACCCTGTTCTGGCATACAACGAGTGCTGGGATTATGAGAAGAACTTCTCCGACCTGAGGAATATCGTTAAGGCTAACGATGTTTATTCCAGCGGTAAGGCCAAGACCGTTTTCGCCGCTTACATGAACTACTCCATGGACAACTGCGAGTTTAACACGCCAGGCGTACTCCTCACCGATGCGGTAATGTTCGCTCTTGGAGGCGGTCACCTCGAGCTTGGCGACCATATGCTCTGCCGAGAGTATTTCCCTTACACTGGTGTGAGGATGTCAGAGGGCTTGCGTACGCAGATTATCCGTTATTATGATTTCCATACTGCCTATGAGAATTGGCTCCGCGGCGGTGGTAAGGAGGAGCAGCTGAACGTGACTGTAGGCGAGGGAAAGAACGTAGGGCTGGTGGCATGGCCGCCGAAAATGGGTAAGCTCATCACCTTCAGCCGTAAGCAGGATGACGCTTATGTGCTCCATCTGCTCAATTTCCTCAACGCTGACTCCGAGAGTTGGCGCGACATGAACGGCACTATGCCCGCTCCGAGGGTGGTGACCAAGCTGCCGCTCGAGGTGCAGATGGCTGATAAGGTAAGCCATTTATATGTGGCATCGCCTGACTACCACGCTGGCGCACTGGTGGAACTGCCGTTTGAGCAGCAAAACGGAGTAGTCAAATTCACCTTGCCGCAACTTAAATATTGGGATATGATTGTAATAAAAGTGGGTTCTAAAAATTAGCTATAATAATTGTTATGAAGAAAGTTCTGTTTATCATGCTCTTCGGGCTGGCAACCGCAGGGGCGTTCGCGGTGGAGACCCTCCGTTCGCCCGATGGTAAGCTCGAGATGCATTTCCGAATAGAAGACGGCCGCCCGATGTACGACCTCTCTTATGCCGACGTTCCGGTTATCCTCCCCTCGCATTTGGGTATCGAACTCAAAGGCGAACAAGCGCAGTACGATTATCAGTCGTTGAGCATCGGCCATCAGTCGGCTGCTGTACAGGCTCCCGCCGGCTTGATGACAGGTTTCAGCATCGAGCAGGTAGATACGTGCTCGTTTGCTGAAGAATGGACGCCCGTATGGGGCGAAGAGAGCCGTATCACCAACCACTACCGCGAGCTATGCGTTACCCTACGGCAGTCGCCACAAAACCGCTTTATCCGTATCCGTTTTCGCCTATACAACGATGGCCTCGGTTTCCGATATGAGTTTCCCCAACTCGGGCTCAACTACTTCACTATCCGCGAAGAACATACGGAATTTACCATGCCGGGCGACCTCACTGCTTACTGGATTTCCGGCGATTACGACACGCAAGAGTATGAATACACGCGCAGTCGACTGAGCGAGATTCGTGCTATCTCTGAGCGTACCCGCGTGGGCAATCTTGCGCAGACAGCATTCTCACCTGTGGGCGTTCAGACGCCGGTGTTGCTCAGAAGCGAAACTCCAAAAGGAGGTAGCGAGGCGCTGTGGATTCTCATTCACGAGGCAGCGCTGGTGGATTACGCGTGCATGCACCTCGACCTTACTGATACCGACCAATCAGCGCATCCGGTGTTCACTTCTCATCTCACCCCCGATGCGCAGGGCGATAAGGGACATCTGCAGTCTCCGTGTGTGTCGCCATGGCGCACCATCACCGTGGTCGATGATGCACGTAAGTTGCTCGCTTCTCGTTTAACCCTCAATCTCAACGAGCCTTGTAAGATAACCGATACCTCGTGGATTCGGCCGTGTAAATACGTTGGCGTTTGGTGGGAGATGATCAACGGTATGAGTGAGTGGTCTTACACCTCCGACCTGCCCTCCGTGAAGATTGGCGAGACCGATTATTCGAAAGTGAAGCCGCATGGGCGGCATGGCGCCAACACCGCCAACGTGAAGCGCTACATCGATTTTGCTGCCAAACACGGCTTCGATGGCGTGCTCGTAGAGGGTTGGAACATCGGCTGGGAAGATTGGTTTGGCAATCAGAAAGATTATGTATATGATTTCGTTACGCCCTACCCTGATTTCGATGTGGAGGCTATTCATCAGTACGCCAAAGAGCGTGGCGTTTATATGATTATGCACCATGAGACATCGTCGTCGGTGCGTAACTACGAGCGCCATCTCGACACTGCCTACCGTTTTATGAACCATTACGACTACCCCGCTGTGAAGTCAGGCTACGTTGGCCCTATCCTCCAAGGCGAGACGCATTATTCGCAATGGATAAACAACCATTATGCGTTTTGCATTCAGAAAGCCGCTCAATATCATATTATGGTCAACGCCCATGAGGCAGTGCGTCCTACCGGCCTCTGCCGCACGTGGCCGAACATGATCGGTAATGAGTCGGCTATGGGCACCGAGTATCAGGCAACTAAGGGTATTGCGCCCGGACACACTTGTATCCTGCCGTTTACCCGTCTCGTGGGCGGACCTATGGATTATACGCCCGGCATCTTCGAGATGGACATGAGCAAGATGAACCCGCGTAACACCAACCATTGTAACACCACCATCTGTAACCAGTTGGCACTCTACGTGACGATGTATAGCCCGCTGCAGATGGCCGCTGACCTACCCGAGAACTACGAGCGTTTCATCGACGCGTTTCAGTTCATCAAGGACGTGGCGCTCGATTGGGATCAGTCGTGGTACCTCGAGGCCGAACCAATGGAGTACATCACCATCGCGCGCAAGACCAAGGGAAAGGACGAGTATTTCGTGGGAGGCGTAACTGGAGCTGAGGCGCGCGTGTCAGAGATAACGCTAGATTTCCTTCCCGCAGGAAAGAAATACGTAGCCACCATCTATCAAGACGCCAAGGATGCGCATTACCTCACCAACCCGCAAGCCTATGTAATCACTGAGAAGACCGTCACCTCCAAGACTCGCCTCAAGCTCTACGAAGCCCCCTCCGGCGGCTATGCGATCACCCTGCGCCCAAAGGTTAATTGATTATTGGACCTAGTCATAATTGATAGAAGCCCAGAGGGTTTTGATAGAAAAAGGCAGCCTTTTGGCTGCCTTTTATTTGTCTGCAGATAGAGAAGCAATGCTTATATACGCAAATACTATTCGCTACCAACTTCAATATTCGCTACGTGCATTTTTACATTCCGAATGGGGATATCGTTCGGCAAAGCAAACTCCCTTAAACACGCGAAGCTCCCTGTCTTACCTTGAAATAAGTAGACGCTATTATCCACCGCCTCCGACCACTGGAACGCGCGAAGCGCTAATGGAACGTCGCAGGCTCTGGAACGCGCGCAGCGCCATACCCTTACTCTAAAATGTGTAACGCTCACTTCGTTCACTGCACTTCGTGCTGCTCGCTTTGCTCACTAGTAATTTTGTGTTACTTATTTCCTTTTGCCCTATTATGTGTCTTGCAAAGCATCTGGCAGTTGCTTTCGTCTGTGGCACCGCCTTTGCTCCATGCTTCTACATGGTCGGCATCCATGTCTGCCAATTTCCATATTTTTTGCCTGTTTGCATCATGACCTATGGCGCATAATGGGCAATTGCTTATACCAGCTGCTTTGGCTTCCTTGGTTTGTCGCTCATACACTCGGCGCTTTGTTGACTCCTCAAATACACGTATGTTTAAGAGTTTTGTATCATTGCAACCGCCAAGGACATACTCAAATACATTTTTGTGGTCTTGTACGCATGGATCACAAAGCAAGTCTTTCACCTTTTGAGAAACCTCTGTATGATTGTACGGATTGTTGTGGAAACGATTGTATAGTTCTCCCCATTTCAAACCTTTCATCTGCGGATAGACTTCATCAAAGATGCTTTCAATCCAATTGATTACGTCGTTAAAGTGGTTTTTCAGTTCGTTGATATTCGTGTCCCAGCGATGTTCCTGCATGTAATCCTCTATATTCCCATTACTTACCCACATGAGTGCTTCTTGAAGGAAATCTTGTCTGTTGGCAGAACCTGAGATATAAGCACCCCATTTCTGCACTCGTGAATCTTCCTTGTTGCTAAACTCATGGCGAGCAGCAGAGACGAAAGGACCAGAATAAACAGCATTCAATTCTTCTTGTGGGTTAATCTTAACACCACCAATATTGATTATCTTAAACCATTCCTTTATCTCAGATTCATCACCTTCACAGATAAAAGCAAGCAGTT
This sequence comes from Bacteroidales bacterium, assembly GCA_022784645.1. GTDB lineage: Bacteria > Bacteroidota > Bacteroidia > Bacteroidales > Paludibacteraceae > Colicola. The sequence continues at coordinate 3,055 of JALFZG010000039.1, read as the reverse complement.
TCGTGTTTTCTATCAGCTCACGTTTATCTTTTGGTAATGAAGCAAACTTATATGGAACATCATTCAGCATATAGGAGAATTTTCCGGTACAGAACCGTCCAAGACTTGTTATTCTCTGCTGACCATCGAGCACTTCAAGTCGTCCGTCCTTCGTCTTATTGAAATACAGCAATCCCAGCGGATATTTCTTTATTACAGAATCTATAACAGCAACTTCGTTTTTTCCATTGCTTTCTGAATATAGATAGTTTCGCTGATATTCTGGCTGTATGGTTAATGTACCTGCCAAACCATACAACCCCTTATTATCTGTTTCGCTATATGTAAAACCTTCACATATTTGCTTAACGGTATATATCTGCAATGTTGTTTCCATATACTATTTTCTTTTACGGATTAATACTCTTTGGAAAACTTTTTCCAAAATGCCATCTTTTAATAAGACTCCACTTGCATTTAAATCGTATGTTCCTTTCTTATTGAATTTATTATAGTATGCAGCTTTACATTCTTCTGAAGTGTATATTTTTGTTTTCAGTTTATATAAATCTTTATTTTCACACATTCCAACAATTTCAAATTGTTCTGGACAATATTTATCAAAAAACGTACTATAGACTCCCATAACACCATCATAATCAGAAGGAATAGCGTCACAGTAATTGACCTCAATTGCATCATAATTTTCATATTTTTGATACCCAATTCCTTTTATTTCCTTATGTTTACTAAACCTAATATTTTCTGCTTCTGTCATTAACCTTAATGGTTGGTGTCTTTTCCCATGATCAATATTGGTAAACCAACAACAATTTCTAAACTTTACCAAACCTTTTGTTTTATCATATACACCTAATGCATAATCTCTATCTTCTACGACCCGAAAGAATGCATTGCCACCTTTGAAGCCATTACCAAGCCATATTTGATTATGCATTAACAATGGAAATATCTCTTTATAAGTGATTGCATTCTGATTGCCTATAATCACAAATTCTTTATTAGCTTCCATTATCCAAGCAACAAATTCCCTAAACAATGAAAAAGGAGGATTGGTGACAATAATATCAGCCTCATCGCGAAGCCTCGTCACCTCTTCACTACGGAAATCTCCATCACCTTCAAGATAGTCCCATTGCAAATCGTCAAGATTTATAACCCCATCGTCTTTAGTATCTTCTGTAAGGATGAAGATCTTTCCGTGGGTTTTGGTCTTTTCTTTATCAAACTTTGGGGACTCCGTCTCAAATAGCGACAATTGAAATCCGTTCTTATATGTCTTGCTTTCAGGTGCATAGCTTGTGGAGATAAGTTTCTTCAACCCAAGAGCCTCAAAGTTTTGGGCAAAATATCGAGTAAAGTTACTCCATTCAGGATCATCGCATGGCAGAAGAACTGTCTTGCCCCTAAACACATCGCGATTATAGTCGAGATATGCCTCCATTTCTGTTTCTATGTCATAAAACTGAGTATAAAACTCGTCGTTCTTAGCTTCCTTAGCTTTGGTAAGAGTCTTGTTTGCCATATAATAAATTGATAGTCGTTTGGCACTCAACTATAAATCACGCAGATTGCGAAAAATAGTTAATGCTTTGTTTTACCCACAATGTCTTGGAAATCCTCTGCGGAGCCTTTGGCTCGCCGCGAAGTGGAAATCCGCCTGCAAAGATACGAAGAATTTTCGATATATGCAAATAATGAAACAAAATTATTCAAAATTAACAACGGCATGGCCTATTTTTTAGAGTACCGCTGTTCCCTCGCGGAATGCACAGTCTCCTTGGGAGAATTATTCCGTACACAAAGGGAGCTGTACCGAGCTACTGTGTCCAATACGTAAAGCACTATTCACTGTTTAAAATGTGTGAAAGTGTGAAAGTGTGAAAGTGCGGGGGGGGATGTGTGAAAGTGGGATGTGTGAAAGTGTGAAAGTGCGGGGGAAAAGTTCCGGAATGCCCCAAAAAAAGCCCGCGAAACGCGGGCTTTCTCTTTATCGCTTCTGGTATTGTCCTGGGGCGAGCTTGGTGATCCTTCCGGCTTTCTCCCATCGCAGTAGCAGTGTGGCTACGGCATTGGGCTTCACAGACTGCCCCCTCTTGGCTCGGAGCGCGATGAGGTCGTGCGTGCAGAAGACTGTTGGTAGCAGGTCGATGAGGGCGGTTAAGCTGCCGCGTTCGGAGCGGTCGAGGCTGGCCGTCAGTTCCTGCTCGAGCTTGTCGCCGAAGAGCTCCATCTGATTGACGAACACATACTCAGCCACCCAGGTGGCGAACTCTCCGATAGAGCGCTTGGGTATGCGGTTCTCAAGCAGGAAGCAGAGCATGCCGGCACGGAACCCGATAACAGCGCATCGCCTGCGCAGGATATCTGCCGCATGGTTGTCGGCATCGAGCGCGCGCTGGCGTTTCTCCTCCACCCACTGCGCGATAGCGCGTTCGACCACGGTGCAACTGATCTCGCCCTCTTCTTGGTCGAGCTTGCGGGCCCAGCCGATGATCTCATCTCTTTCGCGCTGCGAATAGGGCTCAAAAACGGGCATCTCGGCGTAGGAGGTGTCGGGCAGCTGCGCGAAGCAGGTGCGTGTCATGAGACCGTTTTCGATGGTGTCTTGCTTGAAGAAACGGTGCATGGAGCCGGGCGTACCGGTGAGCAGGAGGTTGTAATAAACGGGCACTTTCGCGGAGAACGAGTTGTCGCTCATGTAGGCCTGCCCATATTCGGCGTTGTCGAACCCCAATCGATAGATATCGGATTTCTGGCTCCAGGTGCCTGCTCGCTCGGTCTTGAGCAGGGTGTCCATCTCCTCGCAGATGCCGATGAGGTGCTTTCCCTCGGCATAGGTGAGCAGCTGCAGGAGCTTGGCAATGGAGATGTTCACGCCGTTGTTTCTCGGACACGCATGCGGGTCTTGGGGCTGCATTTTGGCGTTCTTGGTAGCGCGCAACTGCTCCTTGTAGTCCTGCTCTTTCTTCCGCTCGATAGCGTCCTGCTCGTTGATGGGAGTGAGCAGTAAATCAATGGGTTTGCGGATAAACGACTTGCCGCTGGCTGCGGG
>JALFZG010000032.1 GCA_022784645.1 Bacteroidales bacterium | reverse complement strand
GGAAGATTGAGCAAGTGGAAGGCCTTGCCAAATATCGGCAATTGAAAAAGAACTAACTATCCTTAACTATCATACTGGGATTTTTGATTTGTATTGGTCATAACGTCAAGAGTGCGCAGTCCGTGAGGATAGCGCACTCAGTTTTTGAAAGAAGCTTTTTCACAAAAAGTTCACAAAGTTCACAAAGTTCACACATTTTAGAGTAAGGGTATGGCGCTGCGCGGCGTTCCATTAGCGCTTCGCGCGTTCCAGAGGCTGAGGCGGATTCCGCTAAGCAGCCAAAAAAAGACCGCTACCCGAAAGGATAGCGGTCTGATTATGTACCAGCCTATCGGTTTATTTGAGGGTGAAGACGAAGCTGCCGACCATGTTGCCATCGATGAAGAACTCGGCAGTGTACATTCCTTCTTGCAGGATTTCTTCCACCGGCCAATAAAGGGTGCGGCTGATGGCTTCACCTTCGTAATCAAAGTCGCTCTTGAGCGAATACGGCTGCTGACTGCCTTCAAAAGCGAAAGTGTGGTTATCCGACTTAAGCATCAGGTCGCCATCCGGACGGCGGAGCTGCATATACACCGTTTTCTCACCGGGAGCTGTCGTGATATTCTTGGCAATAGTGAAGTCAAACTGCAGTTTCTGGATAGCATTGAAGCGCGAAGTGGCGCGATCGCGTTTGTTGAGGGGCGTCATTTTAAATCCGGTCACCTCCATCATAGCGGCACGACTGACCACCTCGGTGAGGCGCGATTTCTCTTGCGTGAGCGTTTCGTTTTCTGCTTGCGCTACCTGATACTGCTGACGCACTTCTTTATTCTCCTGACGAATCTGCTGATTTTCGCGGTTGAGCGAGTCAATCTGCGCTACATAATCGCGCATGACCGCACGAAGTGTAGTCAGCTCTTTCTTGAGGGCTGCAATCTTGCGTGCATCGGTGGCTTTAGTGATGCGGAGCTCTTCGAGCAGGTCCTGTACACGCTGCTTCTCTTGAGCCAGTTCCTGAACGAGCGAGTCGTTGGATATATTGATATTATATCCATCATACTGCATTGCAAGGTCTTCATACTCGCTTTCGAGTTGCTCTTTCTCAAACGTCATCATCTCCTCCATAGCGGCAATATCGCCTTTCTGACGGGTATTCTGCACAAAAAGCAGGATGATACCAATCGTGAGGATGATTACGATAGCTGAAAAAATGTAGGTTAGTTTGTTTGACATAAACACGAAATTAATTTTGGGTTGGATATTAAAATTCGCTTACAGATAAGGAATAACCTTCTCTAAATGAATACCATGGGAGGCTTTGAGCAAAATTTGTCGCCCTGCGATTGGCTGCTCTTTGAGGTGCTCGATAAGCGCATCGGCATCTCTGAACTTGCAGAAACGTGCAGGTGTATCCGCCTGAGGACATTGCGTTTTGCCAAACTCCTCTCCTACGAGCATCACCTCTTTGAGGGGTAAGTGCTTGATGTAGTCTATGATTGCCTGATGTTCAGCAGCAGCATAATCGCCCAATTCGCGCATGTCGCCGAGGATAAGGGTGTCGCCTTCAAACGAACGGATAGCGGCATTCATCGATGTGACGTTGGCGTTGTAGGCATCCACCACCACGGTGTTGTGCTCAGTATGCAGGAGCTGGCTGCGGTTGTTCTGCGGCACATATTCGCGGATAGCAGCTTCCGCTTGCTCGCGAGGGATGCCAAAATATTCGCCTACGCATATTGCGGCTTGAATATTCTCTGAATTGTAAGCGCCTACAAGCTTGGTACCACTGAGCATTTTCCCTGTATGATACCCTATAGTGGGCAAGTCTCCTGCCATTTCCTTCAGGTAGGGATTATCGAGATTGCGGAAGCAGAAACCGCCATGGGCAGCAAGGAAATCATAGAGTTCCTTTTTGGTCTGCATCACGCCCTCGAAACTGCCGAATCCTTGCAAGTGAGCTTTGCCCACGTTGGTGATAAGGCCGCAGTTGGGCTCACAGATATTTACGAGTTCCTCTATATCGCCCGGATGGCTTGCGCCCATCTCAATGAGCGCGAGCTCATGTTCGCGCGTGATGCGCAAGACGGTGAGGGGTACCCCAATGGAATTATTGAGGTTACCTTGTGTATAGAGGAGCTTATATCGGGTTTGCAAGACTGCCGCTGTGAGCTCCTTGGTGGTGGTCTTGCCATTCGTACCGGTGATGCCAATCACTCGGATGCCGAGGGCTCTGCGCCATTCGCGCGCGAGCTCTTGCAGCGCAAGGAGGGTGTCGTTTACGAGAATAGCTCGTTCGCCTATAGCCGCTTTGACTTCAGCATTATCCACCACCACCAATCGGGCACCCTGATCGAGCGCCTGTTGAGCAAACCGATTGCCATCAAACGTCTCGCCATGGAGAGCGAAGAACACGCAACCTGCGGGCAGGTTGCGTGTGTCGGTACTTACGGATATCGAATTACTGTTTGTTAGGAAGCTCCAATCCATAGCCTTTCTTTTTATCTTCAGCCTTCAGCAAGATAGCGAGGATGAAGGCAAGCACGCCAAACGAAGCAAACACGATCATCGGCACCTGATATCCGCCGGTTGCTACGCGCAACTTACCAATCAAGAGCGGCACAAGGCAGAGACCGATGTTTTGCACAAGGAAAATAAGGCAGTATGCCGAACCGAGCACTTTCTCGTCGATGATCTTCGGTACAGACGGCCACATCGATGCCGGCACGAGCGAGAAGCTTACGCCCAACACGAGAATGGTGCAGAGGGCGAGGGCTTTACTCGGTACAGAGGGCAGCACGAAAGCGAAGATACTGTGGCAGCCAATCATGATAAGTGCGCCAATGAGCATCATCGATGCACCCTTTCCCTTATTGTCGATAAACGCACCGAGGAACGGGGTGAGCACCATTGCCAAGATGGGGAACCACTTGAACATACCGGCAGCCTCATCATTCGAAATCTGGAGCGTCTCTTCGAGGAAGTTGGTAGCAAAACGCTGGAAGGGGAAGATGGCCGAATAGTAAAGCACGCAGAGAAGGGCGATGATCCAGAACATCTTGCTCTTCAGAATCTGACCGAGGTCGGAAATATGGAACTCTTCATCGTTTCCTTCATCCGACACCTCGCCAATAGCGCGGAGTTGCTTATCGAACTTCGAATCCATCACGTTGAAAACGAGGAAGTTCAGCAATCCTACAACGAGCAGACAGCTGGCGAAGAGGAGCGGAGCAACTACCGACTGAGTGCCATCTGCCAGCGCGTAGGACGCCGCAAACTTAGGAGCAGCCCACATGGCAGCAAACACACCTACACGTGCGATAGCCATCTCAAGGCCCATAGCGAGTGCCATTTCTTTGCCCTTAAACCATTTAGCCAAAATCTTGCTGACCGTGGTGCCGGCCATCTCGCAGCCGCAACCGAAGATCATGAAGCCGAACATAGCCATCTTGGCCGAACCGGGCATGTCGGTCCACCAGCTATTGAGCCAGCTGATGTTGTTGGCATCAAACCAATCGCTGATACCTACGTATTTAATTGCCGCACCAATCACCATCAATGAAGCTGAGAGCGTGCCGGTGAAGCGTACGCCCATCTTATCGAGGATGATACCGGCGAGGATGAGGAAGCCGAATACGTTAAGAAGATATTCGCCCGAAGCATAGGTGCCGAAGTCGCCCTGATCCCAACCGCGAGTCTGCTCAAGCACAGAGGCGAGCGGAGAGAGGATGTCAACGAACATGTAGGCGAAGAACATCATGGATGCTACCAAGATGAGCACTGCCCAGCGCGCAAATGCATTGTCGCGCAGTGTTGTCTGGAGTTTTTCTACCATAGTTGTATATGTGTTTTTTGATAAGGTGAGTGCTATACATCGCGCCATGGATTTTGCTCATCGCGCGATATGGCCGTTTTTTTCTGTTTCTTGAGCCATGCAGCTTTCTTTCTTTCGTAATCCTGATAATGGCTCTCGAGGTAACCGTCAGCCATTATTTAATGCCCAATTTTGCTTTTACATCACCCATAATGTCGGTTGCATCCGGGGCAATGTAGAGCATAGCTGCGGTATCAAAGATATAGGTGAATCCCTTCTCTTCTCCTACTGCTTGGATAGCCTTGCTCATTTTCTCGTGGAGTGGAGCCAGATACTCTTGCTGCTTGCGCTGGATGTCTTGCTGAGCCGTCTGGTAGAACGTTTGAATGCGCTGCTCCAGTTCAGCCAATTCCTGCTGACGAAACTCGCGAACGCCATCCGTCATAGTGGCTTGACCCTGCTGAAAATCCTGCACTTTCTTGTTGAATTCCTCCTGCATGGCAGCCAATTGGTTTTCATACATAGACTGGAGGGTGTCCATCTGTGCTTTCACTTGAGTGAGCTCAGGCATTTGAGCAAAGAGTTCCTGCGTGTTGATGTGTCCGTACTTCTGTGCGCTTGCCAGCATCGGCAAAGCGAGCGCAAGCATAACGATAAGTTTTTTCATTTTTGTAACGTGTTATTTTGATTAATATTATTCAATAAATAATTTCGTTTGTAGATTTGCAAATAGTGTGCCAATGATAGCCTTTTTTGGGGTATTGTTTGCATTATTTGGCGCCTAATTTTTCAAGTACGAGGTCAGAAATATCGAGTTTTGATGACATGTAAATTAGCGAAGGGTCGGCCGATCGGTCTTTCACTACATCGTATTTTTTCTCGCCGCAGATATCTTGTACGGCTTGATATATTTCGTCTTGAATAGGTTTGAGGAGCGCCTCGCGCTTTTTGAAGAGTTCACCATCCTTACCGAAGTATTTCCGCTTGAGTTCGAGTGCTTCGTTTTGTTTCTGAAGGATTTCTTCTTCGCGCTTGCGCTTGAGTTCGGGCGAGAGGAAAATCTGCTCGGTTTGGTAGTTGGTCTCGAGCAGTTCTGCCTCGGCAGTAAGCGCATCTACTTCTTTTTGCCAACGCTTGGAGATCATGCTCAGTTGCTCATTGGCGGTCTCATACTGCGGCAGATTGCGCAGGATATATTGCATGTCGAGATACACCACTTTCTGCGCTTGGGCAATCATTGGCCATGCGAGCGCGCATACGAGCGCGCACAATATATAGAAATGTCGTTTCATGCGGATGCTTGTTTTAATTACGTCAATATGCTTAGAGCTCTTGGCCGAGAATGAAGTGGAAATTGCTTCCGCTCATCTTGGTGCTGCCGTTGATAGGATCGAATCCATAGCCCCAGTCAATACCCATTAAACCGAACATCGGGAGGAAGATTC
>JALFZG010000018.1 GCA_022784645.1 Bacteroidales bacterium | reverse complement strand
GCAAATCTTAAGGCAAAAAAAATGAAAAAAACAGCCAAAAAACTGTATTTTTCTGCATTTTGCATTGTTTTACGCTTTATATGATAACACGAAAAGCGCATTTGTCACTCTCCTCTTCCAAGACCACCCCGCTACTTTCACACTTTCACACTTTCACACATTTTTGTATGCTGAACTACCTTTTGAAAAATTTTTACCCCACTTTTGGGCAAAAATACCCCGTTTCCTATCCATTTTACCCCTACTTTCGGCCACAAAAATGCCGATTTTTCGTTGGCTTAAAATGCAAAAAGTGGGGGGCAAGGGGGGATAATAATAATTTATATATATGTGTTATTTTTTTTTTTAGCATTTTCACTGTTCAAAATGTGTGAAAGTGTGAAAGTGTGAAAGTGGACTGATTTTTTCACTTTTTTTTATTTTTTTTCGCGAAAAATTTGCAAACACCATAATTCGCATCGTAACTTTGCAGCGCAATTCAGAAAAGCCCCCGGGGCAAGCAAGGAATCCGACAACAATTCGAGATTTTCGGAGACTTCGCGATGAGGAGGCATTGAGGAACCGTTGAGGAGGATTAGAGGTAACATCATCGCACGCTCATCGCACTCTCATCGCGTTACCATCGCACACATGGGCACGAGTAGTTCACAAGCGCACAAGGTGTTTCCTACGGATGCAAGTCGAATTTTTATTAAAATGCCAAATAAATTTGGCTATTCCAAAAATTCTTCGTACCTTTGCATCAAAATTCTTGATTATGCATATTGAACAATTTCGCGAAATCTGTATGGCGCTGCCAATGACTACCGAAGACATGCCGTTTGATGATACGCTCGTGGCGTTTCGCGTGCATGGGAAAATCTTTGGTTGCCTGCTGCTTGACCAACCCGATATGGTGGTGCTCAAATGTGACCCGGAACGTGCTATCGAATTGCGAGGGACGTACTCCGCCATCGAGGGAGCTTATCATTGGAACAAAAAATACTGGAACCAGATTCACCTCAACGGCTCTGTACCCGATGAACTCATTCGCGAACTGATTGAACATGCGTATCAAGAAGTATGGAAGAAACTTCCGAAGAAACTGCGTTTAGAAACTACTTAACCCGTTATCCTTATGAAAAAAATTGCTATCTTTCTATTAGCAGTAGTCCTATTGACTGCCTGCCATCCATCTAAAAGTCCTATCCTGCAAACAACCATTGCGCAAGGCGAGATTGCCGGTGTGCTCGAAGATGGTTATGCCCTCTATATGAATATCCCCTATGCCGAGGCGCCTATTGGCGATTTGCGCTGGAAAGCCCCCGTACCGCACAGCGCTTGGGATACGGTGTATCAAGCCAACCACTGGGGAAATCGTCCGCCTCAGCCGTTTGACCCCAACCAAAACGGAGGCGAGGTGGCTATGTCTGAAGACTGCTTATATCTCTGCATTGGTACGCCTGCGACTTCTAAAAACGACAAACTGCCGGTGTTCGTGAATATCCATGGTGGCGGCTTCCTTACGGGATATTACGGTGGCGTTCAAGCCAATTATATCAAAGAGGGGATCGTATATTGCAGCATCGAATACCGCATGGGCGCGTTTGGTTTCATGAGCCACCCAGAGCTTCGTGAGGAGTCGGATTATGGTATGTCGGGCAACTATGGCATCATGGATCAGGTGTGTGCCCTCCGTTGGATTCACGATAACATTGCCGCTTTCGGTGGCGACCCCGATAAAATCACCATCGCGGGTGAGTCAGCAGGTGGTATCAGCGTACATATCCTCTCCGCTTCGCCCGAGTGTAAGGGCCTCTTCCGAGGAGCTATCAGCGAGAGTGGCGGTTCGATGTGGCCGGTATCGGATAAGCGAAACGGCAACACGGCTATTCAAGACGCACGAAGCGCCGAAGAGGGTGGGCTGAAGATGCAAGAGCAACTCGGTTGCGCTAACCTCAAAGAGATGCGTGAAGCGGATTGGCAGGCTATTCAGCAGCTCACCAAGTGGGAGGGCTTTTGGCCGGTAGCCGATGGCAAGTATATTATGGGCGATGCCTACAAAGAGTACGAAGCCGGTCGATTCAACGATGTAAACGTGCTCATGGGCACCAACTCCGATGAAGGCAGTATGTTTGTTCAGCCTATGCCCGTAGCCGACTACGAAGCGCTTGTATGCTCCGTCTATACCGATTGGTGCGATCGTTTTCTTGCGATGTATCCGGCCACCAACGAGCAAGAAGCGTATTACTCGCTGTCCGACATCTTCCGCGATGGTTCGTTTGCTTGGCCGACCTATGCTTGGGCAAATCAGCAGACGCGTTATGGAAAGGGCAAATGCTATATGTATTACTTCGACCATTGCAGCCCCAATACCTGTTTTGACAGCCCCCGCGGTGGCGCGAGTCATGTGGCTGAGATGCCTTTTGCTTATGGCTGGGACTTTGGCGAAAAACGTATTTTACCCGAAGAGCAACCTATTCGCGACGCCATGATCGCCTATTGGATAAACTTTACGAAGTATCAGAATCCGAATGGTTTGGAAGCTTCGGAGAGCTTGCCCTATTGGCCGGAGTATCGATTTGATGCCCCCAAAGTGCTCTATATTCGCAACGGTTTTAGCGTGGGCGGTGTGCCCAACGAGAAGCAGATGCAGCTGTATGAGGCGTTCTTTGCCGAACGCAGAGCGCGTAATAACTAATGGTTTTGTTTGTCGGTTTTCCAAAAAAATGTAAGCATCATGAGCCACTCAATCACACCCAGTCTGGCCGATGAACATTGGTGGGGATTTGCGGCTTTGCCCGATGGGGTGGACTATCCGGAGAATGGCGAGGATAATCCGCTCACGCTCATTTGTCAGTTTCATCATGGCGATGGCATGGTGAGTGTGTTGGCCGATTTGGACTATTTCTTCGGCGACTATGATGCGCCAAATGGTGGCATGGGGAGTTGGCCTGAATCGTTTTACAAGGTGATTTACTCGCCTGATAGAAGCCATCTCAACGAGCACGCCATCCGCTATGCAGACGGCGGTAGTGCTGTACCCGAAGCCGAGCCGATGGATGCGCCTCTGAAACGAGGAGAAGTGAGCCATATATGGGGAGAGCCATCCTATTTCATCGATGAGGTGGCGCAAGACTACCCCGGTTATCGCGTTTTGCTGCAGCTCGACGAAAGCGATGTGCATCATCTTCGTTTTTACGATTGCGGCTCCCTCTTTTTCCTCATTCCCGAACAGGATATAGCCGCTAATCGGTTCGATAGGGTCGTCTGCGCGTTGTACTCGTATTGATATTGTATGCAAGGATAGCGTCTTTACATTCACTCCAAGCATGAATAAAAGCAAATTTGTGAACTCACTTTATAAATTTTGAAATAATGAAAAAGCAATTTTTTTATCTCCTCCTTCTTGTATTCTCGTTTTCAGCATCTGTTTCAGCCAAAGCTCCTCAGAAAGCAGCTGCCGCGGCTGTACCGGCTGATTCGCTTCGTGTAACGATCTTCGGCGATTCTTACAGCACATTTGATGGTTGGCTCACCCCTGCCACCAATGAGAGTTGGTATTTCCCCGCTGGTCACCCCGGTCATGTGGAAGGCAACGATGTCACGCGAGTAGAAGAGACGTGGTGGTATCAGGTTATTCAGCAGATGGGCTATAAGCTCGAGATGAATAATTCTTACAGTGGCTCTACCGTGGGCTATTATGGTTATCAAAACCAGAACTATCAGCCGCGGTCGTTTAATACGCGTGTGGCCAATTTGGGCGAGCCCGACTTGATCCTCTCCTGCTGCATCACCAATGACAGCTGGACGGGCGAGACGCTTGGCGATTATAAATACGCCAATTGGGACGAAAACGACATGTGGTATTTCCGTCCGGCGATGGCTCGCCTATGTGCGGCATTGCGGCTCAATTACCCCAACGCGCGCGTGCTGTTTATTTTGAATACGGATCTTAAACCGGAGTTTTGTGAGTCGATGCGCATCATCTGCAAGCACTATGGTTTCCCCTTGCTCGAGCTGCATGATATCGATAAGCAGGTAGGGCATCCAAGCATTGCAGGACACCGCGCAATCGCAGAGCAGGTAATCGATTATTTGAAGAAATGAAGATGGATTGTATAGAACACATCTGAAAAAATGAAGATGGATTGTATAGAACGCATTTGAAGAAATGAACAAATTTGCCATTTTTCGTTCGGCTATCTTTGCCGGTATATGTATCGGTATAGCTGGTTTTGGTTTCCTTGCCGATAAGACCTTGGGTATGTTTCTCTTTATCTTCGGCTTGGCTACGGTGGTGAGTTACAAGCTCAAGTTGTTTACCGGCACGGCTGGTTTTGTGCAGTCGTGGAGCGATATGCTCGACTTGCTGATTATTCTTGTTGGCAACTGGTGCGGCTGCTTGTTGGTGGGCTTGGCGGCTCGTTGTTCGGCTCTACCGCTGCAGGAAACCGCCCTCCACTTGTTGGAGGGACGGTTAATGCTCGGCCCGTGGAAGGCGGGGATACTCAGTATCGGCTGCGGCATCTTGATGACCACTTCGGTTACTTTCGCGCGCAAGAGCCGCGATTTCGGGCATTGGATTCCGCTATTGATGGCAGTGCCACTCTTCATCCTTTGCGGTTTCCCACACTGCATTGCCGATGCGTTTTATTACCTCACTGTTGATTTCAGTTGGCTGGCCGCACATGCAGGAGAGGTGCTCCTGCTTTATGGTTGCCTCGTGGTAGGGAACTTCATCGGCTGCAATCTGTATCGGGCTTTTGTTTGCGAAGACTAATCCTCTGCTCTAAAAAAACAGCGGTAGCGCCAGTGGCAGCGGCGAATGCCGCTCTTATGCAGCAGCCGCAAAAGCAGCCGCGATACCGCTCTTATGCAGCCGCGATACCGCTCTTATGCAGCAGCCGCACGCACAACCAGCGATACCACTATAATGCAACAGCGGCTATGCCGCTGCTTGCAGCCTATCCGGAGCGTAAGCTCCGGCGTATTGTTTGTTGGCTGCTGATATTATCTGCAGAAATCTGAAAGATTTACTTTGTCCACTTTGAGACAAGGTGCTATTATCCTTAATTTTGCAGGGTTTGGTCGATGCCTGCAGCCTATCCGGAGCGCGAGCTCCGGCGTATTGTTTGTTGGCTGCTGATATTATCTGCAGAAATCTGAAAGATTTACTTTGTCCACTTTGAGACAAGGTGCTATTATCCTTAATTTTGCAGGGTGGTTTGGTCGATGCTTGAGAGCTCTTCGGGGGAGAAATCAGTGTTGTCTATCGCGCCGATATTATTGAGGAGTTGTTGTGTGCTGGACGTTCCAATCAGCACGCTCGTAACCCCTAAGTGTAGCAACCATGCGAGCGCCATCTGCGCCAACGACTGCCCTCTTTCGGCAGCTATCTCATTGAGCGCATGCACCTGCTTGAGGTAGGTTTCCGTAATCTGCGATTCCTTGAGGAAAACACCTCGGGTAGCTCGACTGCCGCTGGGGATACCGTTGAAATAGCGGTCGGTAAGCAGCCCTTGCGCGAGCGGACAGAACGTGATGAAGCCCGAGCCGTTTTGCTCCGCTATGGGTTTCTGAGCATGCAGCGTATCGCGAAAAAGCATATTCGCCTTATACTGGCTGATGAGGCAGGGTACATCGTGAGCGCGCAAGTAATCATAGCATGCCTGCTGCTTGTCGGCAGGGTAGTTGCTGATACCTACGTAAAGCGCTTTTCCGCTCTTTACAATATCTACGAGTGCTTGCATCGTTTCCTCTATCGGCGTATTCGGGTCGTAACGATGGCTATAAAAAATATCGAAGTATTCGAGCCCTGTACGTTTCAGACTTTGATTGATACTGGCCATCAGATACTTGCGGCTGCCGCCATTGCCATACGGCCCATTCCACATCTCATAGCCCGCCTTGGAAGAGATAACGAGTTCATCACGATGCGCCATCAAATCTTCTCGGAGCACCCTGCCGAGCGTGAGCTCAGCGCTACCCGGTTCAGGACCATAGTTATTGGCTAAATCAAAATGCGTGATGCCGTTGTCAAAAGCCGTAAGGAGCATCTCTCGAGCGTTTGCAAACGAATCAACCGAACCAAAATTGTGCCACATTCCGAGCGACACCTGCGGCAATTGAAGGCCGCTTTTTCCGCAAAAATTGTATTTCATAGGTTTTTTGTTTGCAAAATTACATATTATTTTCGATATTTGCAAATTTTATTTTGATATTTCGCAAAAAAGCAGTAATTTTGCACTATGAAAAGTATCAAAGAGATTTTTCGCATCGGTTACGGGCCGAGCAGCAGCCATACGATGGGCCCTCGTAAGGCCGCTGAGATGTTTCTTTCTCGCCACCGCGATCAGCTCGCTCGCACCGAGGTGACGCTATATGGTAGTCTTGCTGCTACCGGTAAAGGGCACATGACCGATTGGGCTATTCTTCAAGTGCTGCCCGATGCTCAGATTATTTGGAAACCGGAAGTGACGCTGCCTTTCCATCCGAATGGCATGCGTTTTCGCGGATTCGATGTTTCGGGCAAGGAGCTTGAAGATTGGACCGTCTATTCAGTGGGTGGTGGGGCACTTGCAGAAGAAGGAAAGGAGGCAGAACAACTGCCCGATGTATATGGATTGACGCATCTGACTGATATCTTGGCGTATTGCGAGCGTACCGGTAAGAATTATTGGGAATACGTGGAGCAATGTGAAGGTCCTGAGATTTGGGACTATCTGCATGAGGTGTGGTGCGTGATGTGCGATGCGGTAGAGCGGGGTATCGACCATGAAGGCGTTCTCCCAGGACCGCTCAATCTGCAGAGAAAAGCACCATCGTATCATGTGAAAGCCGAAGGCTTCATGCCTACGCTCCGCAGCAAAGGTCTTGTGTTTGCGTATGCGCTGGCCGTGAGTGAGGAGAACGCTTCGGGTGGCAAGATCGTTACGGCACCCACTTGTGGCTCCTCGGGAGTCTTGCCTGCTGTACTCTACCATCTATGGAAAAGCAAAGGCTTCTCCGAAGCTCGTATTCTTCGGGCAATAGCTACTGCCGGACTGATAGGTAATATCGTGAAGGAGAACGCCTCCATCAGTGGTGCAGAGGTGGGCTGCCAGGGCGAAGTGGGCGTGGCATGTGCGATGGCTTCGGCTGCAGCTATTCAGCTATTCGGTTGCAGTCCCGCTCAGATTGAGTATGCTGCAGAGATGGGATTGGAGCATCATTTAGGCATGACTTGCGACCCTGTGTGCGGATTGGTGCAGATTCCTTGTATCGAACGAAACGCGTATGCGGCTGCCCGCGCGCTTGACTGCAATGTGTATGCTTCGTTTTCCGATGGCGTCCATCGCGTGAGCTTTGATACCGTGGTGGAGGTGATGCGCAAAACCGGCCATGATTTGCCATCGCTCTATCGTGAGACCGCCAAAGGTGGTTTGGCTCGCGATTTCCGAAGATTGCAGTGATGGTTCACGGAGCGTAATATGCTTGCTTGCCAAAGGATATTATTTCTATCTGCCGGAGTGCGTTCGAATGGAGCAATTTCCTAAAAATGAGCAATTTATGGCGAATTTTGCATAGTTCTCTTTACAAAAATACGAAATAAATCGTTTATTTACAAATATATTTGGCTAATCCGCAAAAAAGTAGTAATTTTGCTGCGTGAAAGCTTTTTCACCCCATTATGCCAATCATTAACTTTAAAATTTAAATAGTATTGTTATGAAATTTTTGACTGACGAAAAACTCGTTATCGTTGGTGCCGGTGGTATGATCGGCAGCAACATGGTTCAATCTGCACTCATGCTCGGTCTTACTCCGAACATCTGCTTGTATGACATCTTCGAGCCGGGCGTACACGGTGTATATGAAGAAATGTGCCATTGCGCATTCCCTGGTGCAAATCTCTCTTATACGGTTGACCCTGAGGTTGCTTTCACGGGTGCTAAGTACATCATCTCTTCTGGTGGTGCTCCGCGTAAAGACGGTATGACCCGCGAGGATTTGCTCGTAGGCAACTGCAAGATTGCTGCTGAGTTTGGCGACAATATCAAGAAATACTGCCCTGACGTAAAGCATGTGGTAGTAATCTTCAATCCCGCTGACGTTACCGCTCTTACCGCTCTTATTCACTCTGGATTGAAGCCCAACCAGCTCACTTCGCTTGCTGCTCTTGACTCTACTCGCTTGCAGGAGGCTCTCGCTGCTGAGTTTGGCGTACAGCAGGATAAGGTTGTAGGTGCTCACACCTATGGCGGTCATGGCGAGCAGATGGCTGTATTTGCTTCTAAGGTTACTGTTGATGGCAAGACCCTTGCTGAGCTCGGTATGTCGGCAGAGCGCCTTGCTGAGATTCGCAAGATTACTACCCAAGGTGGTAGCAATATCATCAAACTCCGTGGTAGAAGCTCGTTCCAGAGCCCTGCATATCAGGCAGTTAAGATGATTGAAGGCGCTATGGGTGGCGAACCGTTTACCTTGCCTGCTGGTTGCTATGTTAACTGCGACAAGTGCGGTTATAAGAACGTGATGATGGCTATGCCTACCGTTATCGATGAAACCGGTGTACATTTCACCGCTCCGGAAGGCACGGCTGAAGAAATGGCTGGTCTGCAGGCTTCGTATGAGCACCTCCAGGCTATGCGCGATGAAATCATCAATCTCGGTATCATCCCCGCTGTAGCTGATTGGGCTACCGAGAATCCTAACCTCTAATGAGGCTTTAGCTTGCGCTCGGCTGAGTGTTACCAATGCATATTGAGGTATAGCTTACTGGCGTATTGCTACGATTATTCGCATGCAACTTTTGCTTAGAGCATGGTTGCATGCGTTTTTTTATGCAGTTTGTATTATTAGTCCATAATTTCGCACCCCGTATTATTCATCCAAAACAAAAATCCCCACCGCGTAGCGGTGAGGATAGAGTAGGGTAGAAGGTTGTTGATTCATATTGCAGAAGCTCATTATTGCTGTAGCTCAGCAAGCGCCTTAATGAAGCAGTTATAGGCTTCTTCAGTAGCTGCCAAGAGCGCTGGATCAGCATCTTCTTTGAGCGGACGAAGTTGTTCGCATAGAGCGGAGGCTGCTGCTGCAAATCGGGTGAGTGCCAGATTTCCGGCTATGCCTTTAAGCGTATGGGCTGCGCGAAATGCGTTTTCTTTGTTGCCCATTGCTACTGCCTCTTTTAGGTCGCTCATCGTTGTATCTTGAGCCATCAGATTCAGATACTTGATGATGCGTTCGTCTTTCATGAGTCGGCGTTGCGCTTCAACGTAATCGCCACCCACTTGTGCGTAAAATTCTAATAGTGTCATAGAAATACTACTAATTACAATTGCTTGTAAGCTTTTTCAAATTATTATAGTTACTGATTCTTATTATTTCGTTATTCTCAACGGCTTAATAGCGCGCAAGAGTACATCCGGATGGATGGGTTTCGATAAAATGGTTGAAGATGGATAACTTCGTCTATCGATTTAGAGTAATCGCGATGTATGCTGCCATAAGTGAAGTAAACAGTAGGAATGGCATCACTCTCTTATGATTGCTCGGATAAAATATCGTTTAGAGAAGACCATTACAGATTTTTATCGATTGTATCCAGTTCTTGATGGAGTGAACTGAAAATCTGCTTTACGTTGCAAGCAGTAGTTGCATCTGCATGTTTTTCAGCACATGCATTCAGTTGGCTGATGGCAACTCGAATTTGGGCGATGGCGTTTTTGAGCAAGTTCGTTTTCATGCTAAAGTCTCTTACCGGTTGCATGATTTTTATCAAATGGCTCACGCGCAAGCATACGATAGCCGGATCATATGGTTTGGAGATGAAGTCCAATGCGCCATGCTCCAAACATTCTTCTTCGTCATAAAAACTATCGTTGGCCGTAACGATGATTACGGGAATATCTGCCATTGCTGCATCTGCTTTCATGGCATCCAGCATTTCCAAACCGCCCATCACAGGCATGTGAAGGTCTAATAAAACCAAACTGATTGCTGAGGGATCTTTCTTCAGAATTTCAAGGCCTACCTTGCCGTTCTCAGCAAAAAACAAATCGTAATCAGCCTCGAGAATATCGCCGAGCATCTCGCGGTTAATAGCATTGTCCTCTACAATTAGTAATGTGTGTTTGTTGGTTGATTCCATATAAAATATGAATTTATAAATGTATGGAAGAATTTTGCTACAAAGGTACGAATAATTTTTGAAACTACAAAAAAAATGCGGAATATTTAAACGTTTTTGTCTAAAAATCCGCATTTTTTGATGAATCCGCATTGTTTATGCGCAAAAATTCGATTTGTTGGTAATCGTGTATTGCAGGAGAAAGCAGTTTTACATTTTGGCTGCACCTCCACCGCCTCCTAGACGGCTGTCTTCATCTCTGTTACCTACTTTACGGCGCTTATACCATTGCTGGTTTCCAAACATATAGGTCACAGACAGCATCAGTTTCTGCTGGCGCATATCTTGATTGAATAATGCTGCATAGCCTTCACCTAAGCCTTCTGAACGCTGATTGTATGCAGAGGTGCGGAGCATATCGTAGAGTTGGAGGTTGAGAATCAATCCAATTTTGGGAAACATTTTTCTTATGCCTGCATTGGCAAAGAATTGTGCATCCTGATAGTTATAACCTATCGTCATAGGTGCAGAATACCATCCATCTACAGAGATGACCCAATCTTTGGGCAGATATGCATTGAGCGTACCTGACATCGAATAATAATGGCTGCGATTCACATAGTTGTCAATCTCTTTATATGCTCGGTTGATGAAGTTGTAATAACCGGCATTTATTGTGAGCGCTAACCATGCTCCTTGCAGGTTGTGGTCTGCATCAAACTTCGGAACAATAGGCAGTTCGGTGAGGGAGAGGTTACCGCCATGGGTAGTACATGTACCGAAATTCAGACATTGCATAACGCCATCCCCATTAGGCAGAATATACGCCTTGTTCATCATCATGTCTTGGGTATGGGAGAAATTAAAGGTGAGCGAGAGATATTGCGAATAAGCAAATGTAAGTTCTACATCGTTGTTGAATTCCGGAGTCAGTTCGGTATTACCCATTTGGTAGTTATGGGCATCGATATAGGTTCTAAAAGGGTTGAGCTGGTAATAACTTGGCCTTTTAATACGTCTGGTATAGGAAATAGAAGTAGAGATGGGCTGTCCGGGTTTTCCCAGGGGAGAACTGGTGTAGCTAAAGAAAGCAGTAGGAAATACATCGAAATAACTTTTTTTCGTAATGGAATCAGACGTAATCCAATTGCCGAAAGAGTAGGTGTATTCACCCCGGAGTCCCAATTTAACTGCGAAATGTTGACCAAACTGCTTACCTGCTGTGATATATGCAGCCGCTACATGTTCGCTATAATCGAAGTCCGAAGGCGTTTGGCTGATTACTACGCCATTCAATAGCGAGTCTGTGGTCATGTTGTTTGTGGTATTGGACAGCGCATATTTAACGCCGGTCTCCAGCATTCCCGTCTTCCAGAACATCGTTTGAAAATCTGCTTTAGCAGAGTAGATATTCACTACTTGCTTCGTTAAGATTTCCATCCCTTTCCAAGTTGTGCTATCAGGCATTCCCGGACGCAAATAGAGATAGCGGCTGTCTTGGTTATTGATAGTACGTGTGTTGTAGCGGTTATAATCCGCGTTCACCGTCAGTTCGCGTTCGAGTGAGTCAGAGAACACATGGGTGTAGTTGAGGTTGACCGTATGTTGCGGAGCATACTGATCCATCATCGTAGGCGACATGTCTCGTTCGATTGTATCGCCGGCAGCGTTTACAACATAACCCGTATAATCGGATGGGTTGCAGTCTTGATTTATCTTCAGTACAGGTGCTTGAAAAATGAAACCCAGCGTGTTTTTGTCATCAATCATGAAATCTTGCGCGAGTTTTAGCATATAGTGCTGAAAACCAACAGCATAATCGTTTTTAGTCCAGCGCGTCTGCTCGGGGGTACTCGTGATAGCATCAATGCCTACGTTCATATCGGCATACACCTGCGTAAAGCTCAGATTGGTGTAGGTTTTTTTGGTGCGATAATTCATGTTAAGGCTTACATAGTCTTGCTGGAGCCATTTTTCTATCTCTTTAAAATACATACCTCCATACGCAGCCGAGAGCGTACCATTTAATCCCTGCATCATGTTCTTTTTGGTCTTGATATTGATGATGCCTCCAGTACCACTTGCATCGTATTTGGCCGATGGGTTGGTAATAATCTCAATCTTCTCAATCGTATTGCCATCGGTACCTTCGAGCATCGCTTTGAGTTGTTGACCCGACAGATACGACGGACGTCCATCTACATAAACCTCTACGCCTTTGCCATTTACTGTCACATTGCCGTCTTTGTCAACCATTACTCCTGGGGCTTTCTTAATCAAGTCTATACCATTCGATCCGGCAGCCAGAGGCGAAGCGGATACATTGAGTACCAACTTATCCATTTTTCGCTCTATGAGTTGTTTTTTTGCCTTTACTTCCACTTCCTTAATCTGCTCTGTTTCTTCTTTGAGGATGATCTGTCCGAGAGGTTCTTGGAGCGGCAGAAGAAGGTCAAGCGTGCGCGAAGTAAAACCTATATAACTAATCTGAAGAATGGCTTTTCCTGCGGGTGCAGAAAGCGTGAATTCACCTTGTTCATCGGTGATAGCACCGGTAATCAAGCTGCTGTCGGTCTTTAGCAACTGTACGGTTGCAAATGGAATAGGTTGGGCGGCATCGTTTACTACCTTGCCGCTGAAGGTACTTTGCGCCATCGCAGCTGCTGAGCAAATAAGAAGTGTAAAAAGTAATAGTTTTTTCATTGTTTTGTGAATGTGTGTATTGGTCGGATTATTCTTGTTTGTTATTTGTTTGCCATCAGTCTGATTTTCTGATTACATGCTATTTATTAGACGCATGATGGTAAAAAAAACTACGGATTTTCTGATTTTTTTCAGGAAATCCGTATAAATTGTAATTTTTTTTGCAAATATCTCTCATTTTACTTAACCGAAGAACACCGTAAAATCATCGGTCAAGGGTATTCCGAGTTGCCTAAAATTAGCAGGCGTAGTGCAACCGATAGCTCGAAAATCCATGGCCATATGGCTCAGGTCATAATAACCCATGTGTAGTGCAATTTCTTGATAATCAATCATTTGGTTATTGCGTGCAATCTGCTGCATATGTCGGATGGTCATTTGCCATCGGAGCATCCGTAGAAACTCTTTAGGGGTAAGTCCTACATACGATCGAAACGATCGGCTAAACTGCCTCTCGCTCAAGCATGCGATAGCGCTCATCTCGCCTACCAAAATTTTGCAATGGCGTTCTTCAGCAGCTGCTGTAGTTTGAATAATGCCCTTCATGCGGATGGGATCTGTAATATTAATCAAACTGCAAAGCCAATTGTCAACCAGTTTACAAGCCTCTTCTGTAGCCCCTATGGCCTGAACTTGGTCATTGATAGGGTGCAAATCCACTACGTGTACATCGTTGCTGCCGAAAACGGTTTCGTGAATCTGCATCATATCAACATCCGCAAAAGCGCGTATGCCTCCCGGACGAAATTCCACAATAAGTGCTTCAAACCAACCGCTAAGTGTCTCTACTTCGATGGATTGTGTGATGGTACCTACCAAAAAGCAATCATGGTCAATTTCCTTATTTTGTACGCGTGCGCGTGAGTTGCATACAAAAGAGAGTATGCCCCAGCATGGGAAGAGTTGCTGTATATGATGTCCTTCACGAAAATGTATATCGTCAGCAGGCGGTTTCATGGTGTCGGTGCTGCCGTCTGCTCGGATGCATAGAAATCGTTGAACGTAAGGCTTGAGTGCTTCAGATGGGGAATATAATTGAACAGTCATGATTCGGAATGTAGTAATGCTTTAGCAGCTGAAATCGCTTCTGGTGTGATGGCTGCTCCGGATAGAAGCATGGCGATTTCTTGTACGCGTTCTTCACTGGAAAGACAACGAATATGCGTTTCCGTACGGAGTTCGGTATCTTGTTTGTATACTTTATAATGTCTGTTTCCTTTGACCGCTATTTGAGGTAAGTGCGTAATCGAAATAATCTGTCTTCCGGTTGCCATTTCTTGCATTACACTTCCCATTTCGTTGGCTACCTCACCACTCACACCCGTATCCACCTCATCAAAGATGATTGTGGGTAGTCCTTGGGTGTCAGCAATAAGGGCTTTGATAGAGAGCATCAAGCGCGCCATCTCACCTCCTGATGCAATTTCAGATACATTGCGGAGTGATTGATTTTTATTGGCTGCGAATAGGATAATAGCATTGTCTTTACCATACTCTTCGTATATTTCCAACGCATTGATTTGCAATTCGATAGCAGCATGGGTTACGCCCAACTTCTTTAATCTGTCTTCGAGTGATTTCTTCATCTTGGGTGCAACCTTCTTTCGGCTTGCTGTAAGCTTGTCTGCTGCTGCTTCCATGGCTGCAAATGCGGCTTTCGTTTGCTCTTCTAGTTGCTGTATCTCAAAATCATACGAATCGCTTCTGCTAAGCTGTTCAGCATACGATTCTTGGAGAAGGATGAGTTCGTGGATGTTATCTTTTCCAAATTTTCGCAGCAGCGTATGCAATTCAGAAATTCGCGTTTCTATTTCTTCAAGCTTTTGCGGATTGGCATCTGTATTACTGAGCTGATGCTCGCAACTATCAACGATATCTTCCAGTTCGATGGCTGCCGATTCCAATCGCTCTATCAATTGTTCGCCTTCTGGTAAAAACTCCGAAATCCGACTTAAAGATTGATAAGCTTGTCGGATTTGGTCGATAGCTCCTTGTTGCTCGGTTGCATCATCCGGTCTCAGGTAATGAATAGCCATCGCATAGCCCTCTTGAATGGTCTCTGCATTTGCAAGTCGCTGCTGCAATTGCTCCAGCTCTTCCAGCTCTTCTTCTCTAAGATTGGCGCTTTCAAGTTGCTCATACTGATATGCAATAAAGTCCGCATTCTGCTGCATCTGAGAAGCCTCACGCTTCATCTTTTCAAGGGCTGCATGTTTGTCTTGATACACTCTAAAAGTCTGCAAATATGCTGCTTTTTGCTGTTCGTTATCTGCGAGTGAATCTACGATATCAAGGCAGAACATTTCGTCAGATAACAATAGATTTTGGTGTTGCGAATGGATATCGATCAGTCGTGTTGATAAGGGTTTCAACTGCTGGAGCGTAACGGGAGTATCATTGATAAACGAGCGCGATTTACCTGTGGTGGTTAGTTCTCTTCGAATAACGCATTCGTCTGAATAATCCAAGCCTTCTTGCTCAAAAAAGGCCTCCAAACCATATCCTTTTAAGCAGAAAGCACCTTCAATCACGCATTTCTGCTGCCCCTCGGAGATAGATTTGGTATCGGCTCTGCTGCCCATTAAGAGCGATAAAGCCCCGAGGATGATGGACTTTCCAGCACCCGTTTCGCCCGTCATCACGCTAAACCCTTCAGAGAAGTCAATCTCAAGTTCTGAGATGAGGGCATAATGATGTATGGATAAATGCTTGAGCATACGGCTTATTGTTTGATGCGTTCGTAATTGTCAGATCGGGTAGGGTCTAATTCCATAAGAAGATTAAAAACGTAGTCTTTCTCCTGATCTGTTCCGCCTTGGAAAATAAGAATTAGTTCATCGGATTTGGAATCAAGAAAAACAGTCAAGATATCGTTTTTCATACGGGCTTTTCCAGAATCTTTTAGCGCTTTCATTCCGTTGGCAATGCGCGCTCGTCCGTTACTAACATTGTTCGCCATTTCGTCGAGTCCAAGGCGATGGTATTCGTAGTAGTATTGACGAATGGGAGCGAATGCTTCATCTAGCAGATTGTTGCAGAGCGAATAGCGGTTGGCATTGCGCTCAAATGCTTGCCAGCCTACCTGCTCAACGCTCTCCATAGAAGCCGTTTGACAAAGCGTGATGATATTTTCGCATTGCTGGAAATAAGGTGTTCCGCCCATTCGCTGATACGAATCAGCATCATATCCGAGAATCAGATAAGCATAATACGCGAGCATGGAGGGTAGGTTAGCTTCAAACGTCGTCAACTGTACGTTAAGCGGCTCCATGTTCCAGGTGAAACTGAAATTTTTGTCTTTCAGATTCAGCAGAGGGGATGTATAGGTAGTGTTATACACCGGTCGAGATGCTTGAATAGTCGCCTCACAAGTGTAGAGTCCCGTTTCTGAAACCGACTTGCATACAATCATCAGTTGGCAGTCAATACGCTCATGTTCGGCAAACGTGAGACTGGTCCATTTGGTGGTGTTCATCAGCTCTGTGATTGCCTGTTCCAATGATTGAAACGTCTGCTGATTGGCAGACGGTACTTGGTCGCGATTGATACTCACAATGCATCGTAGCTCTTGAGCATGGATAGCAATACAGCAGAGCAAGAGGGGTATAATAAGAATCAGTTTTTTATGCATAATGATTTATTCTATGCTTAGGAGTGCGCCAGATTTTGGGCAGAACAGGATAGTTTCAGCCTCTTTGAATGTTGCAGAAGGAAGGGCTACACTAATGCCGAATTGACCTACAGCAAACGCTTTTTCCATAAGGCAACGCTTTCCATCCGTAAGGATGAGGGATATCGAACCGGGAAGATTGTAAAAAATGGGTGATTCCGTCGATTTTTTCTTGTTTTTCTCTGCATTGTAAGCAGATTTGGTCACAACGGAAGTCATGTAATACGGTTCTCCGCTGAGGTCATCTGCTTCCACAATACCTTGGCTCTCCGAAAAGCGGAATACCACTTCATCTGTCATCTCTTTTGGATCAATGCTGATGGTCTTATGGAGGGTTTTGCGCGTTTCTTTGCCGAGGAAAAGCGATGATAATTGCTTTTCTTGCCGATCAAGCTGCTTCAAAATCATCTCAAGTGACTTCCCATCGGCAGGCATGTGATCTACTTCGCCAGTCAACCAATTGATACGCGCTTCGCGAATCTGATAAATCTGTTTGGCTACTCCTTCTGCCATTTTGCTGATGCTTGAAGCCAGCAGTTGCTCTTCCAGCAGTCCTGCGAACGGATTCTCAATTTCAGACTTTTTGCTTGTTATCTCAGATGCATTTTCTTTCTTCTTTCCGGTCGTTCTTTCCGCTTGGGGCAATTCGTCACCAATGGCCAAAAGCAATCCCTCGCGGGTAAGCGATACTTGCTTCTTTCCCGGATCAAACACATAACTGCGGCTGCGATCAGCCGACGTTTTCGTACGCAGGTTGATAGAGCGAATCTGATATTTTACACCATTTTCAGTAATGATATTTTTGGTAGCCAAATAGCGCTCCGAATACTGATAAAAAGGTCCCTTAGTCAGAGTAATCTCCTCATATTCCACATCGATGCAAATTTCCGTGTAGGGCATGAAATAAACGATACCAGATTCATTTTCGGCCACTTGTGCGCGAGCGGGAAGGGCCATCATTACAAGTGCTGCAACCAGCAGAGTCAATGCTATATTCTTCATAATAATAAGGATTTACTTTTTTGAATACTATTTTTTTTACGTAAGTAGAACGAATCAACTCGCTACTCTTTTTGCCAAATATCCCAAGCGGCTCGAGCTTGTCCGAAAAGCATCTGCATGCCGTTTTCAATGCGGCACCCTCTTTGATAGCCTTCTGCGAGGAAATGCGTTTCTTCAGGATTATAGACCAAATCAAAGAGCAGGTGCGCTTGCGTAAGCTGCTCATAGGGGATAGGCGGAAGCGTATCGGTATGGGGTGTCATGCCGAGTGGAGTAGCATTTACGATGATGCTATGCTGTCGCATGATATCGTCAGTAAGCGCCTGATAGGTAATCCCTTTTGTTGCATCTCTGCTAACCAATGTAGCTTCAACGCCTAATATAGAGAGCCCATATACTACCGCCTTTGATGCTCCTCCCGTACCGAGTACGAGCGCACGAACATCCGAGGGAAGGAGGAGCTTGCGGATGGCGTCAATAAATCCAATCACGTCGGTGTTATAACCGATTTTTCTGCCTTGCGAAAACTGAATCACGTTGACAGCTCCTACCGCTTTTGCCGTCTCATCGAGCACATCCAAGTAAGGGATAACCGATTGCTTGTAGGGCATTGTAACGTTCATGCCGCTAAACGAAATACGCTCTGTCAGCTCAGGAAACTGCTCAATACACTCAATCGGATACAAGCTGTATTCGGCATCAATATGTTCCAGCGCGAACTTCTGCTGAAAGAGTTGCGCTGAAAAAGAGTGATGGAGCGGATAGCCTATGATTCCGAAGTGTTTCATGTTGTTTCAACTTTGCGATGCAAAGTTAATCATTTTTTTTCATATGTGCAAGAGATAACGAAAAAAAGACGACTTTTGGTCGTCTTTATGCTTCGATTTGCAGTTCTGCAATTCGTTTGGTATCGGAAGTTACCTTGTAACGATCGTCAAGCCGATACCCGATTACCCATACAATGTCTTCGCCCGAACAAAGCAGCCACACTGCATCTTTCTCTGCTAATGAGAGCTTCAAGTCGCAAAAGAAATCTTGCAGTTTCTTGCGCATTCGATGTCCGCTTGTGATGGGATAAAACGTATCGCCTGCTTTCCAATGGCGCAACGAAAGAGGCTCGGTCAACTTGTCGGCATCCACGAGAGCCCAATCATCGGTTGCTTGGGGAAAATGCTCTTTTGACATTCTCGGCCGAATAGCCCGTAGCAGGGTAGGGAGTTGCTCTTCTTGCTGTTTACGGCTTCGGATAGTGAGTTGTCCGTGGTCAATGGTAGCTGTAAACGAAGGGGCTTCAAAACGCTTTCCGGAGGATGGGAGAGCTGCCAATATATCGGATATTTGCGTAGCGTTGAATCCGTATGGAGCAAGCAGCTCGTAAATGAGTGCCAGCTGCCCTTCGTCGCATATTTCCGTACCGAACAGGAGTGCTTCCACCAATTGCTGATAGGCTTGCATCCGCTGGGCTGCTTCTGCGTAATGGTGAATATCAGTATCGCTGGCTTGCTGCAAAATAGCTCGAATGGCATTACGTTTGAATGCCGTATCTGCGTTTGTGCTGTCGGTCACATAATCCAGTGCGTGCGTCTGACAGAGTTGCTCAATCTCGTTTCGAGTAAAGCAGAGCATCGGCCGAATGATATACCCGTTCTTGGGTTTCATTCCGCCCAACCCTCTGATTCCCGTACCGCGTTGCAGATTCAAGAGCAGCGTCTCAGCTTGATCATTCTGATGATGTGCTACCGCAATAGCTTTGCAATCAAGATTTTGGCGCAAATGCTCGAACCATTCATATCGCAGTTCGCGAGCCGCCATCTCGATGGAAATACCATTTGTTTTGGCGTAGTCAATAGTGGCGAAATCGGTAATATGCAGAGGAATGCGCCATTTCGCACACAACTCTTCCACAAAATGTTGATCCCGCATCGATTCATCGCCTCTCAAATGGAAATTACAATGAGCGGCTTCACATGCGTACCCGCACGCGCGCAATAAATATAGGAGGGCAACGGAATCAGCTCCGCCGCTTACTCCAACCAATACGTTATCGGAATCATCAAGAAGCCGATGCGAATGAATATATTGCTTAAATCGTTGCAGCATAAAATCTGCGTAAAAGTGGGTTCAATAAATTGTCATCCTACTTACGTAGGTAAATAATTTGCAATCCCATTCAGGGGTAGCATATTCGAAAGTGCATTTAAAGAATACTGCCCGCAGCCATTGCCGCGGGCAGCATGTGTAATGGATTATTATTCTTCAACAGCAGCCTGAGCAGCGGCCAGACGTGCGATAGGAACGCGGAATGGAGAGCAAGAAGCATAGTTCATACCTACCTTAGCGCAGAACTTAACCGACGAAGGTTCGCCACCATGTTCGCCGCAGATACCGCAACGCAATCCCGGACGAACCGAGCGCCCCTTTTCTACAGCCATCTGAATGAGCGTACCTACACCATTCTGGTCGAGTACCTGGAATGGATCCACCTTGAGGATCTTCTTCTCCAAGTAAGCGGGCAAGAAGCTGGCGATATCGTCGCGCGAATAACCGAAGGTCATCTGGGTGAGGTCGTTGGTACCGAAGCTGAAGTATTGAGCTTCAGTAGCAATGCGGTCAGCAGTAAGAGCTGCACGCGGAATCTCAATCATCGTACCGATTTCAAACTCAACCTCCGTGCCATACTCAGCAAACACTTCCTGAGCAACCTTCTGGATAATTGCTTTTTGCTGCTTGAGCTCATAGAGGATACCAATCAGCGGCACCATGATTTCCGGCATCGGGTGCTTGCCCTCGAGCTTGAGTTCACAAGCTGCCGAGAGGATAGCACGCGTCTGCATAGCGGTAATCTCGGGGAAGGTGATACCAAGACGGCAACCGCGGTGTCCGAGCATCGGGTTGTTCTCAGCAAGCGACAGAACGCGCTTTTGAATCTCTTCGATAGAGATACCCATCTCCTTAGCCATCGTTTGCTGACCAGCGAGATCATGCGGTACGAACTCATGCAAAGGAGGATCGAGCAGACGGATATTGACTGGGCAACCATCCATAGCTTCGAGGATACCCTTGAAGTCTGCCTTCTGATATGGGAGGAGCTTAGCCAATGCTTTCTCACGACCCTCAGAGGTGGTTGCTAGGATCATTTCGCGCATAGCAATAATCTTCTTATCGTCGAAGAACATGTGCTCTGTACGAGTCAAACCGATACCTTTAGCGCCGAAGTTGCGAGCAACCTGTGCGTCGTGTGGGGTGTCAGCATTGGTGCGAACTTGCATCTTGGTGTATTTGTCGCAGAGGTCCATGAGGGCCTTAAAGTCGCCAGAGAGTTCAGCAGCCTTGGTGTCAATCTCACCTGCATAAACCTGACCGGTAGAACCATTGAGCGAAATGAAATCACCTTCGTGATAAACAACGCCCTCGATCTCTACTGTTTTCTCTTTGTAATTAACGTTGATAGCGCCAGCACCAGAAACGCAGCACTTACCCATACCGCGAGCTACTACAGCAGCGTGAGAAGTCATACCACCACGAGCAGTAAGAATACCTTCAGCAGCCGACATACCAGCCAAGTCTTCAGGCGAAGTCTCAATGCGAACCATGATTACCTTATGGCCGTTCTCGTGCCATTCCTGAGCGTCGTCAGCGTGGAAAACGATCTGACCGCAGGCAGCACCCGGCGAAGCGGGGAGACCTTGGGTAATAACCTTAGCTTTCTTGAGTGCTTCCTTGTCAAATACGGGGTGAAGCAACTCATCGAGTTTCTGCGGCTCGCAGCGAAGAATAGCGGTCTTCTCGTCGATAAGGCCTTCGCGAACAAGATCCATAGCAATCTTTACCATAGCCGTACCGGTACGCTTACCATTACGCGTCTGGAGGAACCAGAGCTTACCTTCCTGTACGGTGAACTCCATATCCTGCATGTCGTGGTAGTGGTTCTCGAGCTTGTTCTGGAGAGCATCGAGCTCCTTGTAGAGCTCCGGCATAGCCTCTTCCATAGAAGGATATTTGGCAACGCGCTCCTCCTCTGAGATACCAGCACGCTCTGCCCAACGCTGTGAGCCGATCTTGGTGATCTGCTGAGGTGTACGAATACCAGCTACTACGTCCTCACCCTGAGCGTTGATAAGATACTCGCCATTGAAGAGGTTCTCACCCGTACCGGCATCGCGAGAGAAGCAAACGCCAGTAGCAGAAGTTTCGCCCATGTTACCGAATACCATGGCCATAACAGAAACGGCAGTACCCCATTCGTCAGGAATACCTTCCATCTTACGATAGAGGATAGCGCGCTCGTTCATCCAGCTGCGGAATACAGCGCAGATAGCGCCCCAGAGCTGCTCTTGCGGATCGGTCGGGAAAGCGTGACCAGTCTGCTCCTGAATAGCAGTCTTGAAACGAGCTACGAGCAACTTCAGCTCGTCAACGTTCAAGTCCTTATCGAGCTTCACGCCACGAATCTCCTTTACCTCCTCGATGATAGCCTCAAACGGGTCGATATCGGTTTTATTTACTGGCTTCATGCCGAGTACAACGTCACCGTACATCTGTACGAAGCGGCGATACGAGTCATATACGAAATGCGGGTTGCCGGTTTTAGCTACCATACCCTCAGCTACTTCGTCGTTCAGACCGAGGTTGAGAATGGTATCCATCATACCAGGCATAGAAGCACGGGCACCCGAACGTACGGATACGAGGAGCGGGTTCTTCGGATCGCCGAACTTGCAGTTCATCAAATCCTCGGTGTGCTTTACGGCTGCGAGTACATCGTCGCGGAGCAGTTCTACAATTTTCTCCTGACCTACTTCGTAATACTCGTTGCAAACGTCGGTCGTGATGGTGAAACCGGGAGGTACAGGTACGCCGATATGGTTCATCTCGGCGAGGTTTGCACCTTTGCCACCAAGTTCGGCACGCATCGACGCATTGCCCTCTGCTTGGCCGTTACCAAAAAGGTAAACTCTTTTCTTTTGTTCCATTGTTGAAAGATGTTTAGTTGGTGAATTTATGTAATTGATTATTAGAAAATTCCTATAGATATACGCTTGCGCGGTGGGCTCGCATACGCGCATTACATGCTTGTGCACACGAATTGAGCTGCAAAATTACTATTTTTTTTTTGAATATGCAAATATCTTCCTTCAGAAAATACATTTTTTTGTGTGCTCGCAAGAAAAAGGCGGCCAGATGGTCGCCTTTTTTACAATTATACCAATGCAAAACGGATAACCTCCATGATGTCGCGAACGTAATGGAAGGTGAGTCCTTTCGTGTAGATTTCGGGTATTTCTGCAATATCTTTCTCGTTTTCGTGGCAGAGCATGATATCGGTAATACCGGCTCGTTTGGCAGCTAAAATCTTCTCTTTGATACCGCCTACCGGCATCACTTTTCCGCGGAGGGTCATCTCGCCGGTCATAGCCAACCGAGCGCGCACTTTGCGTCCGGTAAAGCAGCTTACCATAGCGGTAGTCATCGTGATACCTGCTGATGGGCCATCTTTTGGCACAGCCCCTTCTGGTACATGCAAGTGAACCTGCTTATCGTCGAAATACGCGGGATCGATACCGAGCTCTTGCGCATGGCTGCGGATATAGGTAAGTGCAATGGTTGCCGACTCTTTCATCACATCGCCCAAGTTGCCCGTAAGCGTCAGCGAGGGAGTCTTAGAGGTGCTAACAGCCGTTTCAATAAAAAGAATCTCGCCACCTACCTGCGTCCATGCCAAACCCGTTACAACGCCCGGATAGTCGTTGTTTTCATACTGCTCACGGCTATAGCGTGGTTTGCCAAGCAGCTCGCGAATATCTTCCGGCATCAGTTGGTTGGGGTAGGGAGTATCCATCGCTCTGCGCTTGACCACTTTGCGGATGACAGCTGCTATCTGGCGCTCCAATTCGCGTACGCCCGATTCACGCGTGTAGTCTTCAATCAAGCAGTCCAGCGCTTTGGAACTGAATTTCAAATCTTTCTTGCTCATGTCCTCCAGCTTCAACTGCTTGGGAATCAGATGCTTCTTGGCAATTTGCTCTTTCTCCTCCTGCAGATAACCCGACATCTCGATGAGCTCCATACGGTCGAGAAGCGGACGAGGAATACTCTGAACGGAATTGGCGGTAGCGATAAACAGCACCTTGCTCAAGTCGTAATCCCAGTCGAGATAATTGTCATGAAACGTCTTATTCTGCTCGGGGTCGAGGATTTCCAGCAGGGCCGAGGTAGGGTCACCATGGTAATCAGCACACATCTTATCAATCTCATCGAGCACAAAAACGGGATTGTCAAAGCCTACCTTTTTGAGGTTGGAAATGATGCGTCCAGGCATGGCGCCAATATAGGTGCGCCGGTGTCCGCGAAGCTCTGATTCGTCGTGCATGCCGCCCAACGAGATGCGGGCATATTTGCGTCCGAGCGCTTCGGCAACCGAGCGTCCGAGCGAGGTTTTGCCTACTCCCGGAGGACCAAACAGACAGAGAATCATGCCGTTTTTGCGCGTGCTTGCCAGATATTCAAGGATGCGCTCCTTCACCTTCTCCATGCCGAAATGGTCGCGATTGAGCACTTTCTCTGCATGGGATAGTGAGGTGTTGTCTTTGGTCATCTCACCCCATGGCAAAGCTAAAAGGTTGTCAAGATAATTGCGCTGAATGGCATATTCGGGCGAATGAGAGTCCATCCGTTTTAGTTTGTCCAGTTCTTCTTGAAAACGCATTAAATGGTCGTTATCCCATTTCTTTTTGCAAGCCTTCAAATACAACTGATTGTTCTCTTCAATCTGATCTGTACCGAGCTCTTTTTGAATGGCGCGAAGCTCTTGCTGCAGGTAGAAATCGCGTTGCCCTTTATTGATTAACTCGTTGGTTTTCTCTTTGATTTCCTTCTGAACATGCTGTTGTGCATAGAAATCGTTGAGCAAGTTGTTGATGAGAATGGCTCTCACCACCATATCGCTCTCTTCGAGCAGCATTTGCATGCTGCTCGTATCGCCCTGGAAGCTGCTGCAGCAGAAGTTGATGGCACGGGTATTGTTGCCCGGGTTGTTGATGAAACTGGGCACATCGTTTACGTCCATCTCCTTGGCGAGTAGCTTGGCCGTCTTGAGCATCGAGCGTACAATGGAAGAGAGTTCAGAATTGGATTTGGCCGATAATTCTTTCTCGGGAATGCGCTTTATTTCCACTCGCAGATACGGGCTGAGCGAGGTATATTTTACCACCTCCACGCGTTCTTCTGCCTGAAGGATTACTACTTTTTTATTGTCTGGTTCGGGGATGATATGACTGATGGTGGCAATCACGCCAATGCGGTAGAGATCATCCGGTTGAGGGTTCTCAACGCTCGCCTCTTTCTGGCTCAGCACCACAATCTTTTGCCCTTTTTCGTATGCCTCTTCCACCATCTGCTTAGAGCGCTCGCGACCCAAAATGATGGGCATCAACGTACCGGGGAAAACCACGCGGTTACGAAGCGCAAGAACCTCAAAGGTTTCGGTTGGGGTTTCTGCAAGAGAGGAAGAAAGGAGGTCGTCTATCAATTTTTCGTCGTCTGTCATGTTGTAATTTCTCAAAAAGCGTGCAAAATTACGTAAAAAATTTGATTTGTGCAAATCTTACGCGTTTTTTATGTAAATATGTGTGATTTTCTTGCGGGAATGAAGATTTATTCGTATCTTTGCACCAAAATTTACAAAAATATGGCAGACGATAAAAAAATCATTTTCTCTATGGTGGGTGTGAGCAAGTCATTCACCCCGCAGAAGAAAGTCCTCAACAACATCTACCTCTCCTTTTTTTATGGCGCAAAAATAGGTATTGTCGGTATGAATGGTGCCGGCAAATCGACTTTGCTTAAGATTATTGCAGGTGTAGAGCATAACTACGAGGGAAATGTAGTATTCTCGCCCGGGTATTCGGTGGGATATCTGGAGCAGGATCCGCAGCTTGACCCTGAGAAAACCGTTCGCGAAGTGGTGCAGGAAGGTGTGCAACCCATCGTGGATATGCTGGCTGAGTTTGATAAAATCAACGAGTCTTTTGCTGATCCGGATGCAGATTTCGATACGCTTATCGCTCGTCAAGGTGAGCTTCAAGAGAAGCTCGACCAATGTGATGCGTGGAACCTTGACCAGAAGCTTGGTCGCGCTATGGATGCGCTTCGTTGCCCCGATGAGGATGCGGTTGTCAAGCATCTCTCTGGTGGTGAACGCCGACGCGTTGCCCTCTGTCGTCTGCTTTTGCAGCAACCCGATATCCTCTTGCTCGATGAGCCTACCAACCACCTTGATGCTGAGTCGATTGACTGGCTTGAGCAGCACCTGCATCAATATGCAGGTACGGTCATCTGCATCACCCACGATCGCTATTTCCTCGATAATGTAGCCGGTTGGATTCTTGAGTTAGACCGAGGCGAAGGCATCCCATGGCAGGGCAATTATTCTTCTTGGTTGGAGCAGAAGACCACCCGTATGGCGCAGGAAGAGAAGCAAGCTTCAAAACGTAGAAAAACCCTTGAGCGCGAGCTTGAGTGGGTAAGAATGGCTCCCAAAGCGCGTCAGGCAAAGAGCAAAGCCCGTCTGGGTGCGTATGACAAGATGATGAACGAGGAGCAGAAAGAACGCGAAGAAAAACTCGAAATCTTCATCCCCAACGGCCCCCGTTTGGGCAATAAAGTTATCAATGCCATTGACGTCTCCAAAGCTTTTGGCGACCGACTCCTCTTTGAGGGCATGAATTTCATGCTTCCGCCCAACGGCATCGTCGGAATAATCGGCCCGAATGGTGCGGGTAAGACCACGCTCTTCCGCATGATCATGGGGCAGGAGACGCCTACCAGTGGCACGTTTGAAGTGGGCGAAACGGTGAAGGTTGGCTATGTGGATCAGGTGCATTCCGGCATCGACCCAGAGAAGACCGTTTTCCAGCAGATTTCCGGCGGTACGGATTTTATCCGTGTAGGCGGACGAGAGATTGCTGCTCGTGCTTATCTGAGCCGATTCAATTTTACCGGAGCCGACCAAGAGAAGAAATGTGGTGTGCTCTCGGGTGGCGAACGAAACCGCTTGCATTTGGCTCTTACGCTCAAGTCGGAAGCCAACGTGATTTTGCTCGATGAGCCTACCAACGATCTCGATGTCAATACCATCCGTGCCCTTGAAGAAGGCTTGGAGAACTTCGCCGGTTGTGCAGTAGTTATCTCTCACGACCGCTGGTTCCTCGACCGTATTTGTACCCATATATTGGCTTACGAAGGCGACAGCCGAGTATATTGGTTTGAAGGCTCGTATTCGGAGTATGAAGCCAATAAGCGCATGCGTCTTGGCGAAGATGCTACCGAACCCAAACGTATTCGCTATAAGAAACTTATCGCAGACTGATATGAATGAATTTATCAACCGCACCATCTTTGGTGCACTATATGTGGCGGTAGTTGTTTGCTGCGTTGTCTTCAGTCAAACGGCCACACTCTATCTTTTTTTGGCCGTCACGATTGCGGCTGTATTGGAGTTTCACAAACTGATGAAATCGCCTACTTCCACAACGCTTTGGAGCCTGAGTGCAGCCGTTATTCTCTATATGGGAAATGGGGAATTGCTATTCAAAGTCATCCTCATTTTGCTGCTAATCGGAGCACTTGTAGCCGAGGTTTTTCGCAGAGGGGATGCACCAATTCGCGATTGGAGTAATGTGGTCTTCTCAGTGTTTATGTTAGCTTGGCCGCTTTCGCTAATGAATCAGATTCTCGAAATGGGCGAATGGAGCACTACTCGTTATATACTGCTCGCGCTCTTTGTGTGCATATGGGCGAATGATAGTGGCGCTTATTGTGTAGGCTCGCTCATTGGCAAACATAAGATGATTCCGCGTGTGAGTCCGGGCAAGTCGTGGGAAGGTCTTGTTGGAGGGTTTATTTTCTCCCTGATTGCAGGGTATATCTTCTCCATTTTCGTAAAAGAATATAGCCTGCTCCAATGGTTGATTATTGCGTTTACTATCAGCGTGTTCGGCACATTTGGCGACTTGGTGGAAAGTATGATCAAGCGCTCGGTTGGGGTGAAGGATTCCGGTAAATTCCTTCCCGGTCATGGGGGCGTGCTCGATCGGTTTGACTCCATCCTCCTCGCCACCCCAGTACTTTGGCTCCTCCTTCAGCTCTTCGAGATTATCCAATGATGATAATCCTGCGAGAAGGGAAATAAGTTGTATCCTTACTCTAGAATATGTAACGCTCGCATTGCTCGCTGTTTGTAACGTTATCCTTACTCTAGAATGTGTAACGTTTGTAACGTTTGTAACGCTTTGACGTTTTTTTATCGTCTTTTCACTACACGTTGTGTACACGTGCATCTAACTTATAGCGCCCGAAAAAATAGGACGATGCTCGTAGGATGCACGTGCGATGGTAATGCGATGGTAATACGATGGTAATACGATGGCAATACGATGGCAATACGATGGTAATACGATAATAATGCGCTAATAATTCGATGTGAAGGCTGACGGACTTGATGAGGAGGAATAAGGACTCATTGAGGAGGCTTTTCGCTTTTTATTCGCGATTGTTTTGCCGGATGTTGAAGTGGATGGTGAGGCCGTGAGGGGTAGTGGGGTAGCAACTGATAGTGCCGCCATGAAGCAGAATAGCGTTCTTCACGATAGCCAACCCAAGACCGGTACCTCCCTGATTGCGGCTGCGGCCTTTATCCACGCGGTAAAACCGTTCGCATAGATATGGCAGATGTTCATCTCCTACACCTACACCATCATCGGATACCGAAAAAGCAAGCATGCCGGACTTTCTTGAAGGTTCGGCAATTATTTTGACTACCGAGCCCCCACTATAGGCAATCGCATTGTCAATCAAGTTGCGGAAAATGGAATACAGCAATTCGGCATCGCCTTGCATGGGAATAGAAGTGGGAATATCCGTTTGAATCGTAATATGCTTTTCTTGCGCCCGGAGTAGACTATCATTGACCGTCTCTCGAATGATTTGCGCGAGGTCGAGTGCTTCAAAATGGGCCGCATGTTTCCCTTTTTCATCGAGCCGATTGAGCGTAGAGATATCTTTGAGCAACGCATTCATCCGCATGCTCTGGTTATAGCACCTCTCGAGAAAATACTGCCGCTGTTCGGCTGGCAATTCAGGGTTGGCAATTAGCGTCTCGAGATAGCCCTGAATGCTTGAGGCTGGCGTCTTGAGTTCGTGTGCCGTATTGTGTGTGACTTGCCGGCGTTTCTCATCTATGGTGTTGTCTACGAGTTTCCCGAAACGTTTTGAATATTGGTAAAGCACGATAGCCAACGCGATGAAGATGAGGAGCGATACCCACACATAATGCGTGCCGGGAATGAGCAGTTTATCGTGGTCAGAGGGGTAGGGTATGGCGGTTCGCACAATCAGTTCGGCTTCAGGGAAATAGGTAGCAGAATAGAAATACCGCTCGCCGTTGGTTTGCGATGTTCGGCTGATATCAAAGCCATAACCTTCTTGGAGCGCTTGCTGCACTTCTTTGCGCTGGAGATGGTTGCCCATCGTAGCGGGTTGCTGCTCGGTATCCATGCGTACATTACCTTTGGAGTCGATAATAGTCACGCGAACACCAGCTAATTCTTTTTTATATTCGCGTTCGCGAAGCAGATAGTACCCCATAAAGAGGAGAGTATAAGCCAAGAAAATCACGCTTACGGAGAGGAATAGACGCAATCCGATTTTATTTTTCCCAATAATAGCCATAGCCGGTTTTTGTTTTAAGATGGTCTTTATAGTCGCCTAATTTCTTTCTCAGTCGGGTGATTGTTACGTCCACCG
Organism: Bacteroidales bacterium; assembly: GCA_022784645.1. GTDB lineage: Bacteria > Bacteroidota > Bacteroidia > Bacteroidales > Paludibacteraceae > Colicola. Next base: position 8,044 of record JALFZG010000018.1, on the reverse strand, counting down.
TGCGTTCGAGCACCATATCGCAACTCGGCCAAACCTGCTTCAGGAGGTCAGAGCGAGAAAAGATGGTCCCGGTGTGGTGGATGAGGAAAACGAGCAATTCAAACTCCATTTTGGTGAGGCGGAGGTCTTCTCCATCAATGGATGCGGAATAAATATCTTCCCTCACAACCAGCCCCTTATTGGCATCGCCATCCACATGCGGAAGATGTATGGGCTCGGGTGGAGTGCTCCAAGGACGATTGTTGCGCTTGAGAACGGCTTCCACACGCGCTATCAGCAGTTTGAGGGAAAACGGCTTTGCGATATAATCATCGGCTCCGATTCGAAATCCACGTAGCATATCGTCTTCTTCGCCAAGAGCCGTAAGGAAAATAATGGGCAAGTCATAAGGCACCATTTCCAGCTGATCATTGCGAATCATTTCCGCCAATTCATAACCGGACATTTCTGGCATCATAACGTCGAGCAAAATCAAATCATAAGTATCTGCCAAAAGTTGACGTATCGCATCACGTCCATTAAACGCGATAGAGCAGTCATAACCTGCTTGCTGAAGGTTGAATCGGAGAATCTCGCAGATGTCCTGTTCATCGTCCACTATGAGAATTTTCTTAGCCATATCCGCTGTATTTTGCTGCAAAATTAGTATTAAATTTTGAATTATGCAAGCATTTGAGCGGAAAAATGCAAATGTAATAATTTTGTAATAATTCAATTGTAATCATTTTGTAATCAGTCTGACATATGTATGTAATAAGTTTGCTATAATTTTGCAGCGGATTTCAAAAGACGATTACATGAAACGAAAATTGGTGTTATTTGTGTTGCAGCTCAGTTGCGTGCTTTCGTTTTCTCAAGCCCGCGGCACGCGGATTGGATTGGTGCAAGACGCGAGCACGCACGAGCCGCTTATTGGTGCAGCCATATTGATTAAAGGCAGTATGCAAGGTACCACAACGGATTTTGATGGCATCTTCCATATAGATGCACAGGTGGGCGACACGCTCGCTATCAGTTATGTAGGCTATCGCAGCCAGCTCATCCGTTTATCTTCCGCGCAATCGATAGCTGACACCTTATTTATTTATATGCAGGCCGACAACGAGGTGCTCGATGAAGTAGCGGTAGTGGCTCGGCGCAGAACGGATACGGATATGGCGCTTCTTACTGCTACGCGCAAGGCGCTCACGGTGCAAGAGGGTATCAGCAGCCAGCAGATTGGTCGCACGCAAGACAAGGATGCGGCTGAAGTAATTCGGCGAGTGCCCGGAATCTCGCTCATCGATGATAAATTCGTGATGGTTAGAGGTCTATCGCAGCGGTATAATCAAGTCTGGCTCAACGGAGCAGCTGTACCGAGTAGTGAAGCCGACTCGCGCGCTTTCTCATTCGACCTTATCCCTTCTTCTCAGATGGATAATATGGTGATCGTAAAATCCCCTGCTCCCGAATATCCTGCTGATTTCTCCGGCGGTATGGTGCTGATTACTACCAAAGACGTGCCGGATTACAGCAGTTGGTCAGTACAGATTGGGGGTGCCATCAACGACCAAACGCATTTTCGTCCGTTCATGGCTTCGATGCGCTCGGGCGTTCATACCGAGGGTGTGATTGGTCGCGAACTGATTGGTATAGATGGCATTCCGCAGAGTGTGTCATTAATTGGCAATAGCTTCAACAATGATTGGCGCATTCGCTCGTTTAAACCTGTGAGTGACCTCTCTTTGGCTGCCAATGGCAGCATCAAATTGCCGCTCCCGCAATCGGCCGATGCCAATGGAGTAAGGGGGCTCTCAATGCTCGTTTCAGCCAATTATAGCCGTTCGTATAAGCATTATGCAGATATGCAGAACAACCTCTTCGGTGCATACGACAGCGAGAAGCAGGAGAGTACCTATCTGAGAAAATCAACCGATGACCAACATTCTATTCACAATAGAGCCGGAGCCATGCTCAATCTATCGTATTTCTGCCATGGTGGGCGCGACCGCATTGAGTTGAAGAACATTTTCAACCTCCTCACACGCGATCGTTATACCAGCCGCGTTGGTATCTCTGCGCAAAACGATGAGGAGCTTCAGGCAGAGTATTCGTATCAGTCACGCCTCACTTATTCTGCTCAATTGGCAGGTAAGCACAAGTTTACTGTTCAAGGCGAAGAAGGGCACCTGAATTGGTCTGCAGGTTATGCCTATTCGGATAGAAACCAGCCCGACCGCCGACGTTATTTGATAAACGATGCGCTCGAGGCAGGCGTTTTGCAACTCTCATCCAGCAACGATATCTCCCGCGAATACACCTATCTTTACGAACATATCGGCTCGTTTGCTCTCGATTATGAGCAGCTGTTTGATTGGGGAAAACACCATTTCCGACCCACGCTCAAAGCAGGAATCTATAGCGAATATCGCTCCCGCTCATATATGGCTCGCATGTTTTATTACAATTGGAACCAAGCGAGCAATACCCTTCCTGCCAATTTCCGGCAACTCGACATCCCTACTGAGCTGATGGTGGAAGACAATTATGGTGCTGACCGACTCTACCTGCTCGAACAAGTGAAATGGCGCAATAACTACAGCGGATACAACATGCTCGCATCTGCGTATCTCGGACTGAATATGCCCATCGGCCCGGTTGACATATATGCTGGTTTGCGATACGAATTTGCGAGGATGTCTTTGGTGCGCAACACCCGCGACCGAGAACCCTCGCCACTTACTGCTCATTATCCCACTTCTGATGTGTTTCCATCGGTGAATATCACCTATCGCATTACAACCAAGCAGCAGCTTCGCGCCTCGTATGGTATGTCCATCAACCGACCGGAGTTTCGAGAGGTGTCGCCCTCCGTATATTACGATTTTGAGTTGGCGAGCAACGTGCAAGGTAATGTGGATTTACAGAGTTGCCGCATTCAGAATGCAGACTTGCGGTATGAGTATTATCCCTCTCAAGCGGGTGAAATCATCTCAGTTGCAGCGTTTTACAAGCATTTCCGAAAACCGATAGAATGGACTTATACAGTTACTGGAGGTACCGATTTGACGTATTCCTACCAAAACGCCGACCGAGCTTATTCGTATGGTTTGGAAGTGGATTTGCGCAAGGATTTGGCTTTTATGGGAATGAAAGATTTTCAGTTCAGTTTCAATGGTTCGCTTATTATGAGTCGTGTTCTTTTCCCCGAAGGCAGCCGCGAGTTGACCCGCCCGATGCAAGGACAGTCTCCCTATCTAATCAATACCGGACTCTTTTATCAGCGCGATATTCAGGAGCGACATTCGGTTTCCTGCTCAGTACTGTATAACCGCATTGGTAAGCGACTGATAGGTGTAGGACGTAGTGTTGGTCTCACGGGTGGTGCCGATGTCATCAATATCCCTGACTCCTATGAGATGCCCCGGAATGCCCTCGACCTCAACTTCCAATATAAGCTCAACCTGCCTTCAGATTCGCATACCGGAAGCAATATCGCATTCCGTTTATCTGCCAAAGACGTGATAGGTGAACCGGTTCTGTATCAGCAGATTGGGGTAGTCAGTCTGCCCGAAGCGCAAACGCAGGAGATTCGAGAGACTACCCGCAGTTTCCGACCCGGACGAAACTTCATTCTTTCCATACAATATACGTTCTAATTTTACCAAACGCTGGCTTGCCAGCACATATAATACTTATTGTTTTGACTAAACGCTGGCTTGCCAGCACATATAATACTTAATTTTTTTGACGATGAAACGTTCTATTCTTTTTTTGATGGCATCGGCCATCATGGCAGCCACCTTCGTGGCATGTGAACCCAAAGAAAAACCCGTAGAAGACACTCGTAATTGGAGCGAAGATGGCGGTCTTCGTGCAGCTGACAACCTGCTGTTTGGCGACACGATCGGCAATGGCGATGATGAGTTTGTCTTCACTGGTATTCAGACACTTAAAAAAGGCAAATACCTCCTCCGCGGTTGGGTATATATCGCAGATGGCGCAGTACTCACTATCGAGCCGGGTACGGTTATCCTTGGCGATAAAGATACGAAGGCTGCACTTATCGTAGAGCGCGGTGGCAAACTCTATGCAGAAGGCAAGGCCGATGCGCCTATCGTATTTACCTCTGAGATGCCTAAGGGACAGCGTCGTCCGGGCGACTGGGGAGGCCTCATCATCTGTGGTAAGGCTGAGAACAACCAAACTGAACAGCAGATAGAGGGTGGTCCGCGCTCCAAACATGGTGGCAACGACAACGCTGACTGCTCTGGTGCGCTCTCTTATGTACGTGTGGAGTTTGCTGGTTACCCCTTCCAAACGGATAAGGAAATCAATGGTATCACCTTTGGTTCGGTAGGTAGCAATACGAAAGTTGATCACGTGCAGGTCAGCTACTCCAACGATGACTCGTTTGAGTGGTTCGGAGGTGCCGTTAATTGCAACCACCTGATTGCTTTCCATGGTTGGGACGACGATTTTGATACCGATAATGGTTTCTCCGGTCACGTGCAGTATGGCTTATCGATTCGCAACTCTCGCTTGGCAGATGTGAGCCAATCCAACGGCTTTGAGTCTGATAACTGCGCTGATGGTGCTTCCGTTGCGCCTTACACTACTTGCGTGTTCTCCAACATGACCTTTATTGGCCCAAAAGCTGACCCCTCGTTTAAGAACGAAGCCGATTATATCAATGGTGGCGAGTTTTTCCCAAATAACGGTTCCTCGCTCGGCCGCTTCCAATCGGGTATGCAGATTCGCCGCAATTCCCGCCTCTGCTGCTTCAACTCCATTTTTGCCGGATGGCCTATTGGTATGATGGTAGATAACGAGAAAGGCAACTGCTGGCAGGCTGCCAACGATGGCTTGATTCAGGTGCAAAACACGTGGATTATTGATGCCGACATCCTTGGTTCAGACATGAACAAGCAGTACAAAGATCAGCTGGCGCTCGACTATAAAGAGAAGACGTTCGATGCTGAGAAACCTTCGTTTTCTTCTACCTTCTTCCTTTCGCAAAGTGGAAACCATCAAGCTTCAGCTCAGGAGGCTGCATATAATTACGTTGACCTTACTCCGAACAATGGTGTAGGGGCACTCCTGCTCTCGAATGGCAGCCCGCTGCTAAATGCCGCTTCATTCAGCGCAAGTGTATTGTGCGATTTCGAACCTGTATCATATGTGGGCGCATTTGATGCAGCCAACGATTGGACAAAAGGTTGGGCGAATTTCGACCCTCAAAACACGGATTATTAATCCCGAATAGGTAATAGTCTTTCCGTATAATATAGTAAGTAAGGTACAGAAAAGAATGTAGTAGTTTTGAAAAGATTGTTCAATTTTGATAATATATGCTTGCCGTTATCGATTTCAAAATATGTAATTGGCATGTAGATTGACAATAGTGAAAATCTTAACCTTAATTTTTGTGAAGGATTTGGTTTACTTAGCCGGGCAACCGTGAGGTCCCCCGGCTTTTTTGTAACAAATTTGTAACACGTTTGAAATACGTATGTAATAAGTTTGCTGTAATTTTGCAGCATGAAATATTTTTTATCATGAATGGTTTTTATCTTTGTATTGTAGCATTTTTGATTGTGCTCGCGGTTTTTGATTTGATTGTAGGCGTGAGCAACGATGCAGTCAACTTTCTGAACTCGGCTATAGGCGCCAAAGTGGCACGATTCCGCACGATAGTAGCGGTAGCTGCTGTAGGCGTTTTTGCGGGTGCATCCATGAGCAACGGCATGATGGATGTGGCGCGACATGGTATCATGATGCCGGCTTTTTATTCATTTTCGGATGTGATGTGCGTGTTCTTGGCGGTCATGGCCACCGATGTGATTCTGCTCAACATCTTCAATACGCTCGGCATGCCTACTTCCACTACGGTCAGCATGGTGTTTGAGTTGCTGGGCGGAGCATTTGCCGTTGCATTAGTGTATATCATTAAGGGCGCCACTGATGCCGAAGGAATGCCCCTCTCGCTCGGCGATCTGCTCAATACAGAGAAGGCCTTGAGCGTGATTGTTGGTATCTTCCTGAGCGTGGCGATTGCCTTTGTGTTTGGCGCGATTGTGCAATGGTTGGCACGTATCGTTTTCACCTTCACCTATCGTGTAAACGGCACCACCACCAGCATCGATACCCTCCGCTCGGAGGGTAAACACGACATGCTCTCTTCATCGCTAAAGATTGGCATTTTCGCAGGCATCGCCACTACAAGCATCATCTGGTTTCTCTTGATTAATGGCTTGAAAAACGCCAATTTCATGACCCCGGAACTGAAGACCCTTATCAACGAAAATACATGGCTAATTCTCGGCTCGGGATGCGCCTTTTTCTCGTTTGTCATGACGATACTGAGCGCGCTCAAACTACCGGTACTGAAACTGGTGGTGCTGCTCGGTACCTTTGCTTTGGCCATGGCGTTTGCGGGCAATGACTTGGTGAATTTCGTAGGTGTACCGCTTACCGGACTCGATGCGTATATGGACTATTCAGCGCATGGAAATGGCGACCCACACTCGTTCATGATGCAGTCGCTGATGGGTTCTGCGCAAACACCTGTGCTATTTCTTGTCATAGCAGGATTGATTATGGTACTCTCGCTCATTTTCTCCAAGAAAGCGCAGAATGTAGTGAAGACCTCGGTGGATCTCTCGCGCCAGGATGAAGGTGATGAGATGTTCGGTTCGAGTGCGTTGGCGAGGGTGCTCGTTCGCCACGTGCAGCATTTCTCGGATAATGTGAGCCGCTATATCCCTCGTCCGGTCAAAGAGTGGGTGGATTCACGTTTCAATGCAGAGGCGGCAGTTCTACCAGAAGGGGCGGCTTTCGACCAGATTCGTGCATCCATCAACCTCGTGTTAGCGGGTCTCTTGGTGGCGTTCGGAACGAGCATGAAACTGCCGCTTTCTACCACTTATGTCACCTTTATGGTGGCGATGGGTACGAGCCTTGCAGACCGCGCGTGGAGCCGCGAGAGTGCCGTGTTCCGCATCACGGGTGTGCTCAGTGTGATTGGCGGTTGGTTCATCACGGCAGGCGTAGCGTTTATCATCTGCTTCCTCATCACCAACCTGCTTGTGTTCAGCTCAAAGATAGCTGTGCTGTTCGTCGTGATTGTGGTGGCTATCGTGGCCTTGGTGATTGGGTTGCTGCTCAAACGTGGCAAGCCGACCCCCGAAGATACGCCTACTGACAAGCTTTTCAAGCAGCTGCTCGCGGTTAAGGATAAGTCCGTTTGCTGGACCATCCTCAAGCAGTATGTTAGCCTTGCTGCTGCGGATAATGTGCATTTTGCTTCGCAAACATACAAAGCTGTATCCGATGCGTTTCTTCAGGAAAACTACCGTGTGCTCCGGCTCACAACCCATCATATCGAGACTGCGCATAAGCAACTCAAGCGGCAGCGCCGACGCGAGATCATATGTCTGAGAAAAATCGATCCGCTGCTCGCTATTCAGAAGAACACTTGGTATTTCCATGTGTCGAACAACACCGAGCAGATGCTCTATTGCATCAAGCGAATCAACGATGCCTGCATCGAGCATGTTGGCAATAATTTCCCCTCGTTACCGAGTGCTTTGTCAGAGCATTTCGGGCGTTATCAGCAGGCTTTCTTGGTCGTGATGGAGCAAACGGAGATGTTGCTCAGCCGTCAGCCCTTGACCTATGAAGATGCAGCGGCTCTGCGCGCGAAGATTGAGCACGAGCAGCATGTGTTTGAGCAATATCAGAAGCAAATTATCCAGCTCATCCAGCACCACGATACCAATATCCCCGCGGCCACGGTGTATCTCTCGCTCATCCAGGAGTCGCAACTGCTGATGAGTAATCTCCGCCACATCCTCCGCGGCATGGCCAAGTTCACCAGCTGATGGCCTCCGGCAGTTTGTCTTTTCCGCAAAAGTAGACACCCTGTCTTATCCTGAAATAAGTAGACACTAAAGATCTACTTAAAATGCGAAAAAGAGGTTTAAATTACTCGCTTGAAGAGCGCTTAATGATTATTAAGGAGTACGAAACAAGCTCGATGAGTGCCGCAGAAGTGGCCAAAAAG
>JALFZG010000015.1 GCA_022784645.1 Bacteroidales bacterium | reverse complement strand
TCGGGGAAATACCGAACCCGCACAAAAATCAAGGGCTAAAAGAACACTATTTCAAAGAACTCATGCTATTCGGACTAAAATCAGCCGTTTAGCGATCATATTTTAACTAATTTAAGTCAAATTTTTAACGAACTATTGTTAAGAATTATTTGCACGTTTCAAAAAAAAGTAGTAATTTTGCATTGTTTTCACAGCACGTGAAAATAGTGCATATTGTATGAAAATAGAAATTGATGGAAAAAAATTGCTTCTCGAAAAAATATCGAAAGAAGCTGTTCGAAAGGCAGTAAGGATACCTGATGTCTGGATTCATTATGCGCTCCATAAGACAGAGTATATGGGTGAATCCATGATTATTATGGAGTCGATAGTGGAAAATAACTTCACTCCGATGCGATTAAAGCATCTGTCGGATGCTGTATCGGAGGCTTATGGTGTGCCTGCGGTAATGTATTTTCAACGATTGGAGTATTATCAACGTCAGCGTCTACGGGAGCGCGGATTGTATTTTATTATCGGAAATACATACGTATCCTTGCCATCGCTTATCATTAACAGAAAGATGATTGACAAGAAGCCTGTACATATGCTTACTCCTGTGGCGCAGTATCTATTGCTATACCATCTGCAGGTGGCCAGTCTGACCAACAAAACTGCGCGAGAATTAGAACAGATTACTCCTTTTCTCTATACTACACTCACACGCGCTATCAACGTGTTGGTAGAGCTACATCTCTGTGAGATTAAACTGGATGGAGCACGGTTCAAACATCTTTTTTTTATTGATGATAAACAGGCATTATGGGAACTGGCAAAGCCATATCTGATTAACCCGATAAGCAATGTGAGTTATACGGATAAATTAACTATTGATTATGTGTGGCCTATAGCCGGCATCAATGCGCTGTCTCATTATTCTATGCTCAATCCAGAGCAGATGCAGACTTATGCGCTGACAGAAGCAGAGGCAAAGCAATTGCAGAAATCTGGTGCGGTGGATTTTAATCCGATAGATGGAGCGTATCGATTGGAGAAATGGCTCTATCCTCCCATTGCGAATGACGGCTATGTGGACAGATTGTCATTGGCTTTGACACTAAAGGAGGATGATGATCCGCGAGTAGAAAAAGAAGTGAAGCACATTATTAAAGATGCATTATGTTAGCAGGATTTGATAAGTTTAGTGAGGTGATGCGCAATCATCACGAGCAATTTGTGGTTATTGGCGGAACAGCATGCCATCAACGAATACCTTGAGGTCTTATCTACAACTTTTACGATAGAATAATCATGCGAATTCAATACGTATCTGATTTACATTTGGAGTTTCCGGATAATACTCGCTGGATAGCCGAGCATCCGCTTGAGGTGTGCGGCGAGGTGCTCCTTGTGGCTGGCGACTCGGGATATGTCAATATGCCCGACTATGCACATCATCCGTTCTGGCGTTGGGCATCGGAGCATTATAAACAAGTGATTATCGCCCTGGGTAATCATGAGTTTTATCAGTTTGCAGACCTGGTAGAGTTCCCCGATGGACTGGTGGGCGAGATTTATCCCAATGTGCATTACTACTACAATAGTGTGGTGTCGATAGGCGATGTGGATATCATCGTCTCAACACTTTGGGCACGAATCTCGCCTGAGAATATGTACTATACCGAACATAGTGTGAGCGATTTCTATCGTATCATGTACCATGGTCATCGTCTCTCTGCACCCGATTTTAATGCCGAGCACGAACGATGTCTATCGTTCTTAAAGAAGGCTGTCGATAATAGCCATGCCAAGACAAAAGTTGTCCTTACGCACCATGTGCCTACAGAGCTATGCACAGCTCCGGAGTTCCAAGGCAGTCTTATTAATGGTGCCTTCTCAGTTGAATTGGGCAACTACATCGCCAATACCGATATTGACTATTGGGTGTACGGCCACTCACATCGTAATATCGAAGCAGAGATTGCCGGCACTAAGATTATCTCCAACCAACTGGGCTACATCTCTCATGGTGAATACCTAAAGAATGGCTTCACTCCGGGCAAGTGGTTTGAGGTGTAATTTGTCCCCAGCATCTTACAAAATAGGGACAAAATCAAGATGTATACATTGTATAAGGAATCTGAAAATCTTTTTGCCCTTACTATTCCTCTTTGGGAGTATGTTAGTCCCCAAAATTCTTCGATCCTTTAATTCCGCAATAAACGAGTAATAGGCCATTGCCCGTTGAGAATAGAGCTTGCTCGTTGTTCTTTTTTATCTCTACCTCAGAGCACCTCTTGTTCTCCGCAAACTGTAATAATAGGCCATTGCCGTTGTTAAATTTTGAAAAATTTTGTTATTTTATTTTGTTATATTAAAAATTTTTTATAACTTTGCGGCCGATTTATTTGTGTCGTCACCTGAGTTCTGTCTAGAATAAGGTAAAAAATAACATGAATACACATATTCAAACTTCTGCCGATTCTGATATCCCAGAAGGAGCGTACATATCCGTTTGCACCGGGCTTAGCTCCGATGCTCTCCCCAAAGTGGAGAATTCTTCTCAAAGCGAGAATTCAGATACTGGGGTGTCCACCCACTTTGTGCCACTACCCAAGGAAATTCTGGTGTCCCGACGAGCAGCTCATCAGCCTCATTGGTACGTGCTCCGTGTTACCTACGGACGCGAAAAGAAGGCTTACGACTATATGGTTGAAAAACATGTAGAGGCATTCTACCCGACCATCCAGACCGTCAAGGAAGTAAATGGCAAACAGCAGACCATTGAAGAATCGCGTCTTCCCAACATGTTCTTTGCACGCGGAACAGAAGAAGATATTAAGTCGTTTGTTTACGACAACGTCAACCTCCCTTATCTCCGTTTTTACTATCGCCATTTCCGTAAGGGCAATAAGATTGTCAACGAGCCGGTTATCGTCCCCGACTATCAGATGGAGGGGCTGAAGATTATCTGTGCATCGGGTGCGCAAGATGTCCTTGTTGTTCCCGATACCGTACAGAAGTTTCAGAAGGGGCAGTCGGTGCGAGTGACGGATGGTGCATTTGCGGGTTTGGAAGGTAAGGTCGCCCGTTATCAAGGTCAGCAGCGCGTAGCGGTAATCATCGATGGCCTCCTCACCATGGCCTCCGCCTATATCCCAAGTGCGTTTTTAGAGAAAATAGTTTAGTAATGTTCTTTTTTGTATAGGTGGGTTCTAAAATTTCTTGATCTTGAGGTGCTGCTTGAGCTACTTAAAGATTACAAATTCAAATCCGTTCGCGCAATTTTTCGCTATAAATTCCTATAAATCAGTTATTTCAAAGAACAATTTTAGATTTTAATGGGACAGCAATGAAAATATTTAGTAACTATAATTTTTGATAGTATGAAAAACTATACTCCGAAACCGATAGATTTATCGGATGTAGAATTAACCGAAGATTTGAATGAGTTGCGTGAAGCTATCGCAGAAAATGCTCATGAAATTTGGGCAGAGAACCGTCAGGCAGAGGGCTGGACTTATGGTCCTCAGCGAGATGACCAGTTGAAGCAAACGCCAGATATGGTTCCCTACTCTCAACTTCCCGAAGGCGAAAAAGAGTATGACCGGGAAATGGCGATCAAGACCATTAAACTTTTGAAAAAGCTCGGTTATGATCTGATTAAGCGAGAAGAAACAGAATTATATAAAGTACTCAAGCAACGCATTCAGAGTTCTGACGAAGAGTTCCATTGTCGCAGATGTGGTAATGTTATATATAAACACCAAGTATTCTGCGACAAATGCGGTCTTGAGTTAAAAATGGATTGGGAGTAAAGTAACCTTAAAAAATAAAATCATGATTAAACCAGCAGAATTCATTCACCCGGAAGACGCAGCGGCATTGCGCCAGTTGGAAAACATTCCCGGTTT
>JALFZG010000007.1 GCA_022784645.1 Bacteroidales bacterium | reverse complement strand
CGCTTCGTATCGCAGGCATCAAACAATGCAAAGCTGGCGGATATCCAGGTGAATGGTGCAAGCATCAATGGTTTTAATGCGTATTTGAATACGTATAATATTGCGCTTCCGTATGGCACTACCGAGGTGCCTGCCGTTACGGCTGATGCGCAAGATGCAGGTGCTTCGGTACAGATTACGCAACCTACTTCCGTAAACGGAACGGCTACGATCACTGTGACTGCACAAGATGGTACTACCGTGCTGACTTATACACTGCAATTCTCGGTAGCGCCACTTGCTGACGTAACGTTGCAGAATATTCTCATCGATGGTGTGTCGCTTCCGGGCTTCACCCCAGCTAAGGCTAATTACAATGTGAGCTTGCCGCTTGGTACTACTACTGTTCCACAAGTAACTCCTGTGTCGGCTTATCCGCAAGGGGCTCAAACAATCACTATTCTCAAAAACAGCCTCTCCGAAGGCTGCCAGATTCAGGTTTCGGCACCTGGTGCAGTTGCGCCAAAAACGTATAAACTGACCTATAAGATTGAGGCGTCTTCGTATTCGTATCTTTCTGATATTCAGTTAGATAACCAGTCAATAGAAGGATTCTCTGCAGAAGAGATGGTGTATTATATCAATCTCCCGCTCGGTACAACCTCTTTGCCGAATATCAGTTGGATAACAGGCGATCCGTATCAAACGGTCAGCCTTGATACGAGTGCCGTACAGAATCTAGAGGGTACGGCGATGTTGACCGTTACAGCTGCCAGTGGCGCGCAGTCGGTATATCGCCTTATCTTCTCGCTTGCTAAATCGGAAATCAACGAATTGTCGATGATTTATATCGATGGTGTAGCGCTCAATGGTTTTAATGCCAATAAGCTCACGTATGATGTAGAGTTGCCTATTGGTACGACTGCAATACCTTCAGTAACCTGGGATGAAGGCGATGAATATCAGACGGTAAGCTATACAGCTGGTACTCTTGGCGGTGTGAGCCGTATTATCGTTCGTGCGCAGAATGGCTCTACACGCATCTATCAGATTACCTTCCGCGTAGCCACCTCGTCGGATGCTACGCTCACAATGATTTACCTGAATGGAGAGCCGCTTGAAGGTTTTGATCCTCAGCAACTTATTTATTATATCAACTTGCCGCTGGGTACTGCTACCTTGCCTATAGTGACGTATCAAGCGCATGATGCTTTCCAAACAATCTCTACGCGTCCAGCTACTTCGCTAAATGGCGAGTATAAGATTATTGTAAAGCCACAGACGGGTGCTGCACAGACGTATATCCTTCACTTCTCAGTGGCAACCTCTTCGAACAACGCTCTCCAATCGATTCTCCTCAATGGCGAACCGATGGCATCGTTCCATCCCGACACGCTCAACTATTCGGATACGCTCCCCTTGGGCGTGAGCACGATACCGGCCGTAACATATATCAAGGCCGAGAATGCGCAGAAAGTGCAGATGCTTACGAATGGCACTACTGTTACGCTGACTGTAACGGCTGAAAACGGTTCGAAACGTGTTTATACGTTGCAATTTATCGTGCAAAAATCGGAGAATGCCTTCTTGAAATTGATTCGTTTGGGTAATGACACGCTCCCCGGATTTAATCCAGAGGTGCTTTCTTATACCATCACACTGCCGGCTTCTGCCGCTGTTGCTCCCTTTATTTCTGTGGAGAAAAATGCGGGTCAGCAGGTAATAATCTCACAACCAACCCGACTTGGAATGGCTTCGATCACTGTTACTCCGGAGCAAGGTGCGCCGAATATATACCGCATCCGATTTGTGGAAGAAGGTGCGGCGGTAGAGCCTACTTTCCCCGATGAGCCTAAGCAAGACACGCTCTCAACGAATGCTGCATTGCTCGGTATTTCGCTGAATGAAACGCCTCTTGCCGGATTCCAACCTGAGCAACTCAACTACGCGCATATTGCTCGTTTGTCGGGTCAATCTCTTCCTGTTGTAAATGTACAGAAAGGTGATGATTCTCAGTCGGTTACATGGAGTCAAGCCGGTGCTGATTCTATAGCGATAACCGTAATGGCAGAGGCGGGCAATCAGCAAGTTTATACCCTCTCGTTTGATTATCAACCCTCTGCTGACGCCACCCTCCATACGCTCCTGCTCGATGGGAATCCGCTCGCTGGATTCGCTCCCACTCAGACTACGTATGAAGTATCTTTGTCAGCAGATGCAACTTCGCTTCCTGCTGTTACTTTCTCTGCTAACGAGCAAGCTGTCATTGCAGTTGCAGAAATGGCGGATAAGCAGGTGATTGACGTTTGGGCGGAGAATGGCGACCATGCACAATATATAATTGCGTACACCCGCGCGAAACACACGAGTGCACAGTTGTCAAAAATCCTGCTCGACAACGAGCCACTTGAGGGCTTCAACCCGGCTACAATGCTGTATGAAATTACTCTCCCGTGGCATGTTAATGAGTTGCCTTTGATTGGTGTACAAACGGCCGAACCGGTAGCTTCCGTTACCCTCCATAGCGGCTTGATTAACGATACCACATTCATTCGTGTACTTGCTGAAGACAGCCTAAATACACTTACATATAAGTTGCTGTTTATCAGTCCGTTATCTAATGATACTACGCTTCAAAGTATCGAGATTGATGGCACTTCGTTTGACTTCAGTCCTGCCACTTTCGATTATCATGTCACCCTCCCATACGGCACTACTTCTGTGCCTGAATTTATTATTGAGAAGTCGCTTCAGGAGCAAGAAGTGATGATTGAGCGAAACGACTTGACTGACACGACCAAGGTGATGGTCATTGCTGAGGACGGAAGCCTCGCTACGTATCGATTTACGTTTGCCGTTACTCCCTCTGAGAATGCCAACGAGCTCCGCGGCATCGTAGTAGATGGAGTAGGGCCACTCGACATGACGCAAGGACCGAATTTCACTATCGATCTCCCTTATGAGAGCACGAATTTTGAAGTGGTGAATGTCACCAAAAACTTCCCAGAGCAGACGGTGATCATTGAAAACGGCGGCATCTATCAGCCTACGTATATCCGCGTGAATTCGGGTCGTGAAGGCGAAGCCGAAATGGTATATACCCTCCAACCGAATAAGGCCACCCACGACCTTGCTACCTTTACTTCAGTGATGGTTGATGGCACAGCGCTTACCGACTTCGACCCAAACATTTACGACTATGTGCTTGTCGCAACTAGCAGTTCTTCACCCACTATCACCTATACGACTGAGACTGACGTCGTTGTGAGCGATAATGCGAATAGCAATGCTAAGTGCATGGCCTTTGACGTAGAGTATGGCGATTACCTGCATACTTACCGCTTCTGGATTTATTACCCTGGCGATGTGACATTCGATACCAATTTCGAGAATTGGGAATCGTTTACGAATAACGAAACCGGCACAAGCGGAGTCTATCCGAGCGGCTGGCACACACCGCTCACTGCTCCCACTTCGGGCGATAAGGGCACGTATCATCCAGAGAATACGACTGTGCAGAGCAATACGGCCACTTCCGGTGCTTCGGCTGCCAGCTTGAACACGATTTATCTGTTAACCTCGGCGGAAGCTATGCCGGGCTTCGTATCTCTTTCTGAGCCTACGGTAACTGTGGGTACATACTATATTTTGAGCCACAGCCCTTCCACGCTGACCTTTGGTAACCCCATCACCTTCCGCAATTCACCCGACAGCATCGCGCTCGACTATCAGTATCAGGCATCGAATAAAGTCACGGGGTGGCGCATGCAATATATCGCTAATGGCAGTGCTCAGGTGCAGTTCTCCGAAGATTTTTCTACCCTTACGGCCAATGAGTGGCGTACTGTAAATCAGCCGATTAGGTATTCAGATGGCTTTGTACCGGCTACACTTGATATTCGCATCAGCGCTTCGCATACCGATAATCTGAGCAGCTTCTATGTGGGTGCCAATGGTGCGCAGGAAAAGCACCGTTGGACGGCGTCGATGCTTATTGACAACCTCCAACTTAAGTATAATTCCGCGCTCTCAGGGCTTCAGGTGAATGGTGCTGCAGCAACGATCAACGGCACTACCATCACGGCTGCTATCAATAGCGAGTTTGCAGGATTGCCGGAACTTCAGTTTGTTGGCGAGGTAGCCGACCAAGGTCGCAAGGTAATATGGCAAAACGAGATGGATGGCGTAAGAAACGCTATTATCCGCAACTTTGCTGAGGATGGTTCTTACACCGACTATTCACTCGTCATTACTCGTCCGCAATCGACTATCGACACCTGCTCGTACAGATTGATGGGCACCGACCTTGTAGTTAAAAAAGGCAGCCCCTATCAAACGATTCAGGTACAGAAAAACGATACGGCTTATTTCATAACCTGCACGAGCGAAGCGGGCACGAACCGCAATTATACGGTTCAATATCGCAGCTTAGCAGCTGCTGAGCGCGACACGATTGCCGCACTGCCGTTTGTTTCTCCAATTGAGCGTGACACCCTCGACCTTACTCCTGAAAAAGTGCTCAGCTCAAGTGCGCAACTCGCAGGCATCCGCATCTCTGGCACGCCGATGGCTGACTTCAATGCGTTGCTCACGGACTACACGATTGCGCCTGAGGCTGGTATGCGTATCGTGCCCATGTTGGCTTATCCGCTCCAGCAAGTGGCCTTCAGCCGCTCGGAGGATACTATCTTCGTTCATGTAATAAGCGAGGATCGCAGCGATTCGCTCACCTATAACCTCCGCCTCTATGCACAACCTTCGGCAAATACCGACTTGCTCGCTATCCGGGCTGATGGCGTGCTCCTCGAGGGCTTTGCAGCCGGCGTGTATTCATATACGCTGACCATCCCCTCTGAATCGCCCAAACGTCACCTCCCAATCCTGCCCGACTTCACCTTCGAGACGGCCGATTCGATGCAGGCTGTGGCGGTAGAATTGGCACCGCTTGGTCAACCTACGTATATCACCGTTACGGCAGCGGATGGCAATAGCCAGCAGCAGTATCAAATAAACACAGCCGCTTCGCTTTCTTCTTATGCATGGCTGGATGCCATCGCAGTTAATGGCTCGTTGTTGCCGGATTTTGCGCCTTCTCAAATGAACTATACGGTCAACCTCCAGACCCTTGGAAATGCGACCATCAGTTACCATCGCGGCGATTATTATCAGACGGTAGAAGAAACGCGCGAGGGCAATGTGGTAACGCTCAACGTGACGGCAGAAGACGGCACTACTACAGCGGCTTACACCCTCACCCTTATTGCGCCGCTGCCTTCTTCAGATGCTTCGCTCCGCGAGATTAAACTCAACGGCGTATTGCTTCCCGGCTTCAGCAGCTCGACTACTGCTTATCAGGAGACCCTTGAGAAAGGCGTTTCGTGGCCGGATATTACCGTGGTGCCCAATGATGCCGATGCATATACGCAGCTGCTCATTTCCGGAGACACGGCTACTATCCACGTTACCGCTGAGGACGGCATCAGCACCATGGATTATCAAATTATCTTCTTGCAACAACGTTCTTCGGAGGCGCGCCTTGAGATGATTTACTTAGATGGAGAAAACATGCCGCTTTTCAACCCCGACCAACTTGTTTATCAAGTGGATATTCCGGTTGGCGGCACTCGTCCGGAGATCAGTTGGGCGAAGAAAGAGCCTGTTCAGCAGGTTGTAATGATTGAAAACGAGCTTACTTCAATCATCACCGTGACGGCCGAAGATGGCGACTCGCTCGTTTATCAGATTCAGTTCACCCAGCTCCTCTCCTCTGTGGACACGCTACAGATGATCTATGAAGATGGTATGAACCTCGCGGGCTATAGTGCGCAACAATATCAGTATGCTATTGACTTGCCGGTGGGCACGCGCATTTTCCCTGAACTGTCTTACGAACCGGGCGATGCGTATCAAACCATACAAACGGACACCTTGGTGAATAACCAATGGCAACAGGCGGTGCGCTTTACCGTTACGGCTGAAACAGGTTCGCAGAAAACCTACACGGTGGCTTACACTATCCTCCGCTCCGATGTAGATACTTTGCAAGCCATTTGGTTGGATAACGAGCCCCTCGCTGATTTCTCTGGTACGCAAAATACGTATACTGTCAGTCTTCCTTACGGCACGCAAACCATGCCGACCGTAGATTGGATTCAAGGCGATGCATATCAGACGGTTGACTCGGTTTGGATGGGCAATACGCTCGTGATTACTGTAACGGCCGAGATGGGTAATGTACGCAATTACATGCTCCAATTCACGATAGCGCGTTCTACCAACCCCTACCTCTCGCTTATCGAAGTAGATGGCAGTGCCCTCGCAGGTTTCTATCCCGAGCAGCTTGAATATCAATACGCGTTGCCTTTTGGTACCACCACGATGCCATCGGTAAGTTGGACAACCGGCGATGAACAGCAGACGGTGGATACCACTTGGACGGACAACGCGCTCACTATCCACGTGACCGCAGGCGATGGTATCAGCACGGCAGATTATCAAATTACCTTTAATATCCTGCCCTCTACCAACGCGCAACTCTCCATGATCTTTATCGGCGGTGAGGAGGCAGATGGTTTTGCACCTGAACGCTTTGATTATTCTGACACGCTTGCTTATGGGGTAAACGAACTGCCAGAGGTGACTTGGCTGACTGCCGATGAGCAGCAGACGGTGGAAATGACGGTGGCAGACCACCTTGTGACCTTGCTCGTTACGGCAGGCGATGGCATCACCACCGAGGAGTACGTAATTACCTTCATTTCGCTCCTTTCGCCCAATAATTACCTTGCGGACTTGCAGGCAAACGGCACCACCATCGAGGGCTTCCATCGGGATTCCATCACGTATGAAATCACCTATCCGGTTGGCTCTGATGCTTCCGTTTTCCTCACCCCCATCGATATCACCGCTTTGCCCGAGGATGCAGATGCCGAGGTGCTTATCACTGAAGATGCTGACCATACCATCACGATCATGGTCACTGCTCCGAATGGCGATATCCGAGTATATGTCATCACGCAGACCATCCTGCTCTCTCAAGAGGCACGACTTCAGATGATCTACCTCGATTCGGTAGCGATCAATGGGTTCGACCCCGATGTGTTCGAATACGAGGTTATCCTCGCGCCGGGCAGCGTGATGCCGAAGGTAACGGCCGTGCCGCTTGACGAACGCGCTGAGGTGGAGTACGGTTTGTTTGAAGATATCGTAGGCGAGGCGTATGAAGGCAAGACCATCGAGCTGGATGGTGTAGCGGAAAACGGCGATCGTCTCACGTATACCATCACCTTCCGCTACGCGGAATGGTCGGCTACGGCAGAATCCGATTCCGATGATTATCTTTTCCTGCACGTGCCCGGCTCTGATGAATTCAAGATTGTAACTATCAGCATCGGTTTGCGCGTTGGCGTGTATGATTTTAATGGTCATCTGATCTTCATGGGTGATATCCCGGTAGCGCAACCGGCTGACGTAGAGGTAGAGATTGAATCCTCTGGCAACCAAGTGCTCAAGTCGGCTTCACCCAGTGCTGACGGTGCCGTTTTCAAAGCGCCACAAGCGAATGTTCCGTACTTCTACGTGGTCTTCAATACGAAGAACAAACGCGTAGCCAAAGGCGGCAAATTTATGCTGATTGACTGATTGTTAGCCACCCCTCCCCGCTTCGGGAGGGGTTGGCTGTGTAAAATAGATATCCACAAATTCACATATTCAAATTTCAATTTTCCCATTTCCATTTATGAAAAAAAACTTCATGTTCATTGCCCTCCTCTTGCTCTTCACAACCACTGCTTTTGCTACTGAAACAGAAAAGTCGGTGCCCGTAAGAAACTATTACGAAGAACGCGTTGGCTATACAGGAAGCGATTTTTTCAATGGCTTGGATTTACCCCTTATTGTAGGCGCTTCTTACACCCCCAATCAGCTGCAAACAGCGGGGTTCATCACCTCTATGTGTTTGGAATGGCGTTGGCACAAGACCTATAGTTGGTATGTTCCTATTACGATCGATACGCATAATGCCAACTATTCGCAACTCAAACTGCCCAACAGCAATATCCTCAGCGGAACGGTTTGGTACACAGAGGCGCATATCGGTGTAGGCTATCGTGTGCCGGTGGTGAAGGATATCGTTTCGTTCTACGAAAAACCCTATCGGCAGGCCGTGGATTTTTACTTTAGCGTGCAGCCTGGCTTGAGCATTCCCACCATTAAGAACGTGCAGTTGGCTGCTCCGGAGGATTATGCTGCGGTAGGGGCGGTAGGGACTTCAGAGCCGCTGTATTCTACCCCTGATGCCGCTTTTACCTGTGTGCCTTCCATGAAGTTTACGGCCGGATTTGAGTGGTTTGTTGATCCACGACTCTGCCTTTTTGCGCAGGCTATGTATATCCAGCACCTTACGCCTACAGTCATCGAACAGGCCGCCATCTCGCAGTCCCTCGCTTCCGCCCCAACCGGACCCCTGATGTTTTGCGTGGGCCTCTCCACCTTCTTCTTTTGATTTTGTCTTTGTTTAATCAAGTTGTCTTTTCCTGAAAAAAGTAGACACCCTTATCTGCCGCCTCCGACTACTGGAACGCGCGAAGCGCTAATGGAACGCCGCAGGCTCTGGAACGCGCGAAGCGCTACTGGAACTGCGCGCAGCGCCATACCCTTACTCTAAAATGTGTAACGCATCGCTTCGCTCGCTGTTTGTATGTCTTATCCTGAAATAAGTAGACACTAAAGATCTACTTAAAATGCGAAAAAGAGGTTTAAATTACTCGCTTGAAGAGCGCTTAATGATTATTAAGGAGTACGAAACAAGCTCGATGAGTGCCGCAGAAGTGGCCAAAAAG
>JALFZG010000050.1 GCA_022784645.1 Bacteroidales bacterium | reverse complement strand
TCCAATCAAATTTCTTTCGGAAGTTCTGTCGGAAACGTTGCTCGCACGATTTGCAGTATCGAGCTAACTGAAGAAAATTAATTCTTCCGTTGATGGTTAAAACTCCAATCGTGGCATCTACGAAAAACGACACGAAAGATGCTTTGATTGATTTCTGACTGCGAAGAGCAGTTTGACACAAGCCTTTGACTTGTTCGAGTGGATTAATATTTACCTTGTAATTGGACACTACAAAGTTAGTAAAAATTATCCACTTGCGCAAGTCTTTGGGCAAAAAAAATCACTTAAAGAACACTTTTTTGAGCTGGTAGGTGAACTTCTACGAGCTGTTGAAATTTGTAATATAATGTAACATAATTATAAAAATTT
Organism: Bacteroidales bacterium; assembly: GCA_022784645.1. Taxonomy (GTDB): domain Bacteria; phylum Bacteroidota; class Bacteroidia; order Bacteroidales; family Paludibacteraceae; genus Colicola. The sequence continues at coordinate 9,003 of JALFZG010000050.1, read as the reverse complement.
AGTTAAAAAATAACGAAGTATTGATCAAATAGGAAAAAAATGAAAAAAACACTCACATTTTTGATGTGTCTGCTCATCTGTTGGAGTGCGTTGGCGCAGTCTCGCCACACCATCAACGGCTATGTGACGGACTTGGAATCAGGCGAACGACTGATTGGCGCCACTGTGTATGACACCATCACGCACCAGGGCGTAGTTACCAACACCTCGGGCTTCTATTCGCTAACGCTGCCGGATGGGCCTCATGCTATTCAGGTGAGCTATGTAGGTTATGCGCCTTCGGAGGTGAGGTTTGTAGAACTCAAAGCCGATGTGCTGATTAACTTAAGCGTGCAATCCAACGCGCGCTTGCAGGAGGTGGAGGTGATCGGACATCAGAGTATCTCCGGTCCGCAAAGTGCACAAATGTCGGCTATTGAAGTGCCCGTTGAGCAAATCAAGAATATCCCGATGATAGCGGGTGAGGTGGACGTGCTCAAAGCTATTCAGTTGCTACCGGGTGTGCAATCGGGCCAAGAGGGTAGTGCGGGCTTGTACGTACGCGGTGGAGGACCCGATGAGAACCTCATGCTGCTCGATGGCGTACCCCTCTACAACGTCAACCACCTGATGGGTTTCTTCTCCGTGTTCAATGCGGATGCTATCAAGAATGTGACCCTCTATAAGGGCAATTTCCCTGCGCAATATGGCGGCCGACTCTCGTCGATTATCGATGTGCGTCAAAACGATGGCAACACCGAGAGTTACCATGGAAATGTCTCTGTGGGTCTCCTCTCGGCCAAATTCAACGTGGAAGGCCCTATTCCCCATATCAAGGATTCTACCGGCACCACAACCTTCAATGTGTCAGCTCGTCGCACCTATTTCGATGCGCTTGTATCACCCATCATGACCTTGACTACGGCTGCTATTCCTGATGTCCCCATGATGAACGGAGGTGCGTATTTCTATGATGTCAACGCCAAGGTTACCCATACTTTTGCTGACAACGACAACAAGCTCTCCGGCTCGTTCTATATGGGGGATGATGCGGTGTATGCCAATATGTTTTATATTGAGCGTGACCCGCAATACTATTACCGCTCGAAGTTTGGTTTCCACATGAATTGGGGCAACCTCCTCGCGGCCATGAATTGGGAGCATCGATTCAATGCCCGACTCTTCAGCAATACGCAGCTCTCTTATACCCGCTACCGCTACAGTCTCAAGCAATCGATGGAGTATGCAGATTATTATGAAAACGACAGCTCCGAGTTCAACCAGAGTATGAAGTACAGCTCTTCGCTCCGCGACTTGATGCTGCAATCCAATTTCTGCTGGACGCCGCTGCCGAACAACACCCTCACCTTTGGTGCCGAATATACGTATCATAATTTCCGTCCGGAAGTCAATTCGTTTTTCGTTTATTCTACAGAGGAGCTCGACGATTACCTCCCGAATGGTGGGCTTACGTATGACTCCACGATGTCAGACGGCACACTCCACGGCCATGAGGCCGCTCTTTACATAGAAGACAGTTGGTCGCCTTGGAAATGGCTGAAACTGATTGTGGGTGCGCGTGGTTCGCTTTATGCCATCGATGGCAAGGTGTATCCCTCCATTGAGCCTCGCGCGAGCGTGCGCGCGCTTATTAATAAGGATATTGCCTTCAAAGCATCCTATTCGTATTCTACGCAATACGTGCACCTGCTCACCAACTCCTCCGTTTCGATGCCTACCGACCTATGGGTGCCGGTTACGAAGAACATCGCTCCGATGCACTCTATGATTGTAGCAGCCGGATTGAGTTATAATATCTGCAATCAGGTGGAAGCATCGGTAGAGGGCTATTATAAACGTTCGGTTAATCTGCTCGAATATAAAGAGGGTGCTTCGTTCTTCGGAGCGGCAGAAACGTGGCAAAACAAAGTGTCGCTTGGAGATGGATGGAGCTATGGGGTAGAGTTGCTGCTCCAGAGAAAAGTAGGCCCTGTAACCGGCTGGATTGGCTACACGTGGAGCCGAACGATGCGTCAGTTTAACCGCCCCGGTGAGGAGATCAATGGTGGCAGGCCGTTTCATGCGAAATACGACCGTGAGCACGACCTCTCCATCACCCTCCAATATCAGATCAACCGCCGTATTGACCTTGCCGGCACCTTTGTGTATGGAACTGGTACGCGAGGTACGCTCGTGACGCAGTATTATGCTGACCCCGTTGAGGGAAAAGATATCCAATATATCCCCGAGCGAAATAACTACAAGATGCCCGATTACCACCGCTTGGATCTCGGCATCAATTTCCATTTCCCGCATAAGTACTCCACTTGGGGGCAGAAAGAGCCTACCCGCAAGCAGAAACGCAAGATTTGGAACGACCCAGAGCGAATGGATAAGCACTTGCGCACCTTGCAATCCGGCAAATATGCGTGGTGCAAAGACGCAGAGCACCTGCTCAATATCAGTATTTACAACGTCTATTGCAGAGCCAATCCATACATGGTTATTCCGCAATATTACAGCACTCGCAATAATAGTAAAATCGAACTCACGCAAATCTCGCTTTTCCCTATTCTGCCGAGTATCAGTTATACATTTAAATTTTGAGCCCTATGAAGCGTATATATATTCTAATTCTTTCGGCTGTGCTCCTCACTTCGTGTGATTTCTTCTATAAGACCATCGAATATAAGGGCGAGGTAGAAGACGAGCAAATGGTGCTTACTGCCAATCTGGAAGCGGGCAAGACGCCGCGCATTTTCCTGAATGCGAGTATGTTTTTCTCCGATAGCAAAACGGATACCGTACATACTGCTACGGAAAAAGAATTTATCTATGGCGTACAACGCAAGTGGATAAAAGATGCCGTTGTAGAGATGCAAATCAATGATGGAGAATGGCAGACGCTCACTGGTGCGCCTGATACCATCTATTATTACAACGATAATAGAGGTGAAATCTGGAATCAATTGGCATATTCGTATAAGAATGACTATGTGTTTCAGCCCGGCGATTTGGTGCGCATAAGGGCTACGCATCCGAATTTCCAGAATCAGGTAGCTGCTTCTCAAAAGATTCCGCAATTTGCCGGTTCGGAAACATATAATTATAAGTATAACAAAATCAACGATTATAGTGGCTTGTTGGAGTTTGACCTGACTCTGCCTCCATACGAGGGCAATGAAGGCGACATCATGAATTTCGTTGGGTATGCGTATTTGCGTCAACGCGTTGGTTCGTATTATGATGGATATGACGAAAACTTTAATCCCGTCTATCGCGATACGCTTTACGACGTGTTCAGTATGCAGAACGTCATCTATAGCCGCGGATTGGGTTTTGAGAAATACGATAATTTCAATTATTCCCTCAGTTTAGGCTATTGGGGTGCTCGGTCGAAGGGGTTGTATCATAACACCAATACCTACGGCACCGAGGTTTCCCTTCCTATGAAAGTGTTCTATCGCCCTTATTCCCGAAGCGGACAACGTTCCTATGAGATTACCGATTCGATTGTGATAGAGGTGAAAGTGGTGTCAAAAGATTACTACCGCAATGCTTCTTCTTTGATTGCAGCAACCAATTACTATAACAGTGTGCCGGATTATTGGAGTACCGAAGCCGATGATGCATTCGGTGATATATCGGATATTATTAATGATATTCAAGAATCGTTTGCGGAGTTGGGTAATATGGAAGGCGTGCAGGTATTCTCGAATGTGGATGGTGGTTTCGGCCATGTGACCGCATCTGCTACGGAGCGCATCGTGATTGAGCCTGGGTATAGATAATATACGTTTAAAATATGAAAATACAGAATCTTTATCTTCTTTTGGCGGCAGCATGTAGTGTCATGCTCTGCTTTTTCTCGCCGGTATACTTCTCTTCGGAGGAGGATGCTATGCATTATTTCACCATGGATTTTGCGTCTATCAATGCGCGCACGTATGACGCGAATAATCAGCTCGTAGTGGATGAGTCGTTTACGTATGCCACTACCGATGACAACGGTCAGGTGCTTTCTACGCAGCAGGGAGCCTCTATCATGAGCATTTGGGCATTGCCCGTGTTGGCTATTCTGATGGCGGTATTGGCGCTCTTGATGCTCGTGCTGGATATCCGCGCTACCAAGCTCAAGGACCTCGTGATTTTGGCGCAAGTATCCATCCTGCCTATTTTTGGCGTGTTGGGCTATTACGCTATGCTCGCCATGTACGTGTTCTTCTGCACCGCTCGCTTTGAGCTCGACTGGCATATCGCTTGGCCGGCTTGCCTACCGCTGATCATCCTCATTCTCACGCTGATGGCAATGCGCGCGTTCAAGCGCACGGAGAAGAAAACGCGTCGCGACCTCTCTGGTAGCATCCGATAAAATTGTATTAACCAACGAAGTTTTGGCTTCGCGAAAATATGAAAGAAGTATTACTTGGCAAAACGCTTAAGGAGTTGCAAGAAGTGGCGCTCAGTTGCGGATTGAAGAAGTTCGCAGGCAAGCAGATTGCGGAATGGCTGTATCAGAAACGCGCCATGACGTTTATGGAGATGACCAATATCTCCTTATCGGGTCGTCAACTGCTGGAGGAGCGCTATGATACCGGCCGAAGAGCGCCGGTAGCGGAAGCCGTGTCAAAAGATGGCACGCGTAAGTACCTCTTTGAGGTCAGCACCTCCCGCGGCAAAGAGTATGTGGAGAGCGTGTATATCCCCGTGGTGGATGCTGCGGATGTGGATAATGCGCTACCGGAGGATGTGGTGCGCGCTACCTTGTGCGTGAGTACCCAAGCCGGATGCCGAATGGGTTGCCGCTTTTGCATGACCGGCACCCTCGGGTTCCACGGCCATCTATCTGCGGCTGATATCCTCAATCAGATACTCTATTTCCCCCTTACATCGGATAAGAAACCGCTGCCGCAAGATGCAGAGCAGGGGCTTGGCCCGCTCACCAATCTCGTGTATATGGGTGAGGGCGAACCGATGGATAATATATCCAACGTGCTCCGCAGCTTGGAGATCATGACCGCTGATTATGGTTGCGCATGGTCGCCTCGTCGCATCACGGTATCCACCGTGGGGGCGGGCGAAGGTTTGGATCGGTTCTTGAAAGAAAGCGAATGCCATTTGGCGGTATCGCTCCATAACCCGTTTGTAAGCGAACGCGCAGAGATTATGCCCGCAGAGAAGCTTCGCAGCATTCGCCAGGTGCTCGATTGGGTGAGTCAGCAGGATTTTAGGCATCAGCGCAGGCTCTCCTTTGAGTATATCGTATGGGGCGGAAAAAACGACTCCGAGCGGTATGCACGCGAACTCGTACGCTTGCTCACCCCCTTCTCGCCCCATTGCCGAGTGAACCTTATCCGCTTCCACGCGGGCGTCAATCAGCCTTTCCCCGGCACCAACGAGAAGCAGATGCAGGCGTTTGCTGATTACCTCAATCAACATGGTGTAACCACCACCATCCGCAAGTCGCGTGGCGAAGATATTCTGGCCGCTTGCGGCATGCTCGTGAATGCCCTCAAGCAGGATAACCCATAGCTGTCAAACGCATTATCCCTTACTAAAACAACGTTATCCCCTTCATAAACAACGTTATCCCTCACGCAAACAAAAACAATTAAGGATATGAAAAAACGTATTTATCCCTTCCTTCTCCTTGCCACTATGGTATGTTTGGCAAGCTCTTGTCAGTCGGATTTAGACCGCCGTGCTGCCGCTTTTGAGAAAGCCGAAGCTGCTTTTCTCGATAGCATCAGAAATGCCGGATTGGAGGTTGTATTGGTAGAAAACAACGCAATTGTGTATAACCATTGCTTTGGTTATAAGAACGTCCAATCCCGTACACCTTTGACCCCTGACTGCCTCTTCCGCATCGCCTCTATCAGTAAGTCGTTTACCACCACGGCCCTCTTGCAGCAAGTGGAGAAGGGCTGCGTATCGCTCGATACGGACGTGTCGGAATTAGCCGGATTCCCTATTCGCAACCCCCGTTATCCTGACACGGTCATCACCCTCGAGATGCTGCTCTCGCATACTTCGTCAATCAACGATAGCGAGGGCTATTTTACCCTTGACGCCATCAATCCGAACGTCAATCCCGATTATGCGAATGCCTACAACGATTACTGCCCCGGCTGCGGCTATGAGTATTGCAATCTCAACCTCAACTTAGCCGGCTCGTTTTTGGAGAAAATTACGGGCGAGCGCTTTCATGAATATATCGTAGGACATATCCTCCGTCCGCTTGGGCTCTATGGCGGCTATATGGTGGACTCGCTGGATGCATCGCGTTTTGCCTCGCTCTATCAGCTTAGCGAAGATGGTTCGGGCGAATATGTATGCACCGATGCCGAAGCTTACGAGCCCCGTACGGAGCGTTTCCGCGATTACCGAATGGGCTATGATACGCCACTCTTTTCGCCTACTGGCGGCATGAAAATCTCTGCGCCCGACTTGGCTCGCTATATGATGATGCACATGAATTATGGAATCTCGCCCGAGGGCGTACGGATTCTGCCGGAAGTGCTTGCTCGCGAGATGCAGCGTCCGCGTAGTGCGGATGAAAACTATGGCTTGACGCTCTGGACTACCGACCGCTATTCTCCGGGCGATACCCTCGTTGGCCACACCGGCGATGCATACGGCATGCGGAGCGCGATGTTCTTCTCACCGGAGAAGAAATTCGGCTTTGTGGTCATCAGTACCGGTTCATACGAACCTATGGATCCCGCCAACATCGATCCTACCGGTTCGGATGCTGCCGACCACAATGTGCTCACCCGCACCCTTACCCTCATGTATGACCATTTTATTCGTTGATATATGAACGTTCTTCTCTTAAACGGCAGCCCTCATCGCGAGGGTAATACCTTTACCGCCCTCTCTGAAATCAGCCAGCAGCTGAAAGCGGAAGGTATTGATAGCGAGATTATTTGGATTGGCAATGAGCCCGTACGCGGTTGCATCGCTTGTATGCGTTGCGTGGGTGCCAATAGGTGCATTTTCGGGGATGATCCCGTGAATCAGATTATCGAGAAAATGCAGTCGTCGGATGCTATTATCGTAGGCTCTCCGGTGTATTATGGTCAGCCCTCGGGGCAGTTGCTTTGCTTGCAGCAACGCATGCTCTATGCGGGTAGTGCGGCTTTCTGCGGTAAGCCGGCTGCGGCCGTTACGGTATGCCGACGCGGAGGTGCTACCTCGGCCTATCAAGCGCTGCTCATGCCGTTCCAAATGACGAATATGCCTATCGTTACCTCGCAGTATTGGAACCTCGCTTATGGCCGTAATGCAGGCGAAGCTGCCCAAGATGTGGAGGGTATGCAAACGATGCGTACGTTGGCTAAAAACATGGCCTATCTCTTGAAGAAACTCCATAATCAGCCTGCCGAGGAGCCCGTTTACGAGCCCCGTCAGGCGATGAATTTCATCCGCTGAAATGAAAGATATCGGTTCACTTTTTGATCATATTGCTTCTCATTACGATACGTTCAATCACTCCACCTCGTTGGGTATAGATAAACGCTGGCGCAGGCAGGCGGTGAGGGGTATTCTCTCTACCCATGCAGAGGCGCTCGACGTAGCTATCGGCACGGGCGATTTGGCTATTGAGCTCGTAAGAAAAGGCAAAGCTCGCCATGTGGAAGGTATCGACCTTAGTACGGAGATGATGCGTATAGGGCAGAAGAAAGCTGCGGATAAGGGCATGCAGGATGCGATAACGTTTACGAAAGGTAGCGCGTTGGAGATGCCCTATGCGGATGCTTCGTTTGACTTGCTGACGTGTGCGTATGGCGTGAGGAACTTCTCTAATCTCGAGCAGGGTCTTAATGAGATGTATCGCGTGCTGAAACCTGGGGGCGAACTGATGATCCTCGAGTTCTCGCACCCTCAGAACCCAGTTATATCTGCGCTTTATACGTTTTATTTCAAGTTTGTAATGTCTGCTTTTGGCGCTATCCTTACGGGCGGAGATATTGGCTCGTTTACGTATTTCTACCATTCTGTCAAGCGCTTCGTGTGGGGCGATGCGATGCTCCGTAAACTCGAAGAAGCGGGCTTTGCGAGCGCTACTTATCAGTCGCAAACATTTGGTATCTCCACCATTTATCGAGCTGTCAAGCGGTAAGTTCTTCCATAGTGTACCCACAATTAATCATTATCTTTTCGAATATGGGAATTATTAGATCCCACCTATATTTATTATGAAGTTTATTGGTAATATTTGTTGGCTGCTCTTAGGCGGCATTCTGGTTGCGCTGATGTATTGGTTGGCCGGCTTGATTATGTGTATCACGATTATCGGCATCCCCTTTGGCGTGCAACTTTTTAAGTTCGGCACCTTTGCCCTTTGGCCGTTTGGACATGAATTGCGCGATTCGGCAGGCGAAACGAGTTGCCTATCCACGATTATGAATATCGTGTGGATACTCTGCGGCTGGTGGGAGATAGCACTCACGCATCTTGCGATTGGCGTGATTTTCTGCATCACCATCGTGGGGATCCCCTTCGGAATGCAACATTTTAAATTGGCGTTGGGAAGCTGTTTCCCATTTGGAAAAGAGATTGTATAGGGCTGAGATAGGGGCTTTTTTACGAAAAATGCAGGGTAAAAGTGCTTTTTTTTATCAAATATTTGGCCATGTCAAAAAAAAGCAGTACCTTTGCACTCGCTTCTGAGAAATAAGGGTCGGATTGACTCTCTCGGAGCAACTGCCACTATGGCTCAGTTGGTAGAGCAACGCATTCGTAATGCGTGGGTCGCCGGTTCGAGTCCGGCTAGTGGCTCACTAAGCTGGTATCCTCTGGATACCAGTTTTTTTGTATTACCGAATCACGCCCGCAAGGCTCTTGCGGCCCTTGTATTGTTTGTTGGCAGGACGGGATAGATCCCTATATTATCTGCGTCCCATTATCCGCCGCCTCTGACTACTGGAACGCCGCGCAGCGCAAATGGAACACCCGCGCAGCAGCCATACCCTTACTCTAAAATGTGTGAACTTTGTGAACTTTGTGAACTTTTTGTGAAAA
>JALFZG010000068.1 GCA_022784645.1 Bacteroidales bacterium | reverse complement strand
TGGGTTCTAAAAATTAGCTTTGTTAGATTTTGGATTTATTTTCGAGGAAAAATTGGAAGTAAAAGAGGGAGCGTAGCGAGCTACGTGACTGATTTTACTTACGATTTGGGCCGAAAAGAAACCAAAAGATGACAAATAATGTATTTTTGTTACCCACAATAGTGAATAGTTTTTCTTAAGTGGGAATTTTTAGAACCCACCTAAAAATGGAATTGATAGTCCTTTCTATGGTTTATAATGCGATTCTCTGAGCAGCATCTGCGAGTCAGATATGCTGAGCAGATCCTGCAACGAAGTTTCTTTATGGCTATTCATATAGCTTTCTATAATGCGCCAACCAATCCAAACACCTAATTGCGCGGGCGATTCTTGTGAAATCTCGCTCGTAAACGGCCCTTCATTGATATATGAGCTGATGGTAATAGGTTGGGTGCAGAAGAGGTCTTGCTTGTCGCAAAGGAGTCCCCAAATGCGTTTTTCATACTGTTCGCACCAATCCCATTCCTCCTCGGTATAACCTATGATATACGATGGTTTCTTGCCGGGCAGAAATTGCTGCATCAGGTAGCGAACACGGCCTTCATAAAGCATAGCGTCAAGCAGTTGATTATTATCTGACGGGTTGGAATAATAGCAGTAAATGGTGTTGAGCAACACGTGATTTACGATATATTCTTTCTTCATATGCTTCTTCTGATACTCATACGCTACACCATTGTAATACGGATAATTCGAGCCCAAATACATGTCAGTAGCAATCAGAAAATCATATCCATCATCGAGCAATAGTGCATTTCCCTGAAAACCTGTAATCATGAAGTATAGGGTAGGGATTTCCCATTCGGGAAATGCGTACTGCATCCTGCCGAATGCGCCATTTAATTCCTGCTGAATCAATCGTATGTCAGCAAACTCGCGTTTGGTATCTTCGCACACCTGCTTAAAGCCGTAGAGGGTATCGTTGAGGAATCGAGTGAGTTCGGCTGTCAATGCATCGATATCTTCGTAATCCACGCCAATTACGTTGTCAGCAAACACCATCATCGGGTAGGGGGCAGACTGAGCAAGCTGCTGCAAGCTGTCGTGGAGTGATGCCGAATCAGTTGGTAGATTGAGAATAACGCTATCAAAGCGCACTATTTCCACGGCTGCAGGAGGGGTATCTTTTGGGATATACCGATGCTTATTTGCACAAGAAGAAAACAAGAGCAAACACGTCAATGCAGTCAGTTGTATGCTTAAAAACTGTTGTTTCATTCTATATTATTATAAAAATAAACTTTGAAATATTATGATTATCAATGGTTTATAATCATACCATCTTTCATTTCTATCACACGGTCGCAGATAGCAGCAAGGCTCTTATCGTGGGTCACAATGATGATTGTTTGACCGTATTTATCGCGCATATTGAGGAGTAGTTGATGCAGCTCTTCTTTGTTTTTGGAGTCGAGGCTGCCGCTGGGTTCATCTGCTAAAATAACGCTTGGCTTCATCATCATGGCTCGTGCAGCTGCCACCCGTTGTTTCTCCCCTCCGGAGAGCTCATTGGGCTTATGCGAAAGACGATTTGCCAAACCGAGGTCGGAGAGCATTTTAGCAGCTCGTTGCTTAGCTTCTGACTCGTTTTCGCCTGCAATAAGTGCCGGCATCATGGTGTTTTCGAGCGCAGTAAACTCCGGAAGCAGTTGGTGAAATTGGAAAATAAATCCGATATGTTTGTTTCTGAAAGCCGCCAATTGCGTCTCACTCAGAGTAGCTACATCCGTATGGTCAATCACCACTTTTCCGCTGTTGGGGCGGTCGAGTGTACCGATTATCTGGAGTAGGGTAGTCTTACCTGCACCAGAAGGGCCGATAATACTTACGATCTCACCCTTATTTACGTGCAAGCTCACGCCCTTGAGCACCTCCAAATTGCCGAAACGTTTGTGTATATCTGTAATGTCTATCATCTTATTCTTGGGGTATTATTTTTGTTATGATTTGTATGGCTTCTTCTATGATATCGTCTTTGTCATTGCTCACGAGCGTTACTTCTCGATCAGGATCCACACCTTCTTCTATCGAAACGTAATCTCTGTCGGTCATTCTTACGCTTGAAAGGCGCACCATCCAGCCGTTGGGCAGTTCATAACTCAGCGGCATTCCTCCTCCGCCTCCTGTCTTGCCGCCTATGATTACAGCATGGAGTGCATAGCGCATGCAGCTGACAAACGTATTGGTAGCAGAATAGCTTCTCCGGTTGCATAATACTACCACCGGACGAAGCCATTTGACGGTCATATCCATCGAATCCACATACAGCGGTTCGAACTCCGAAAATGCATCGTGTTCGGGCCCCGTTTTATGTTGCCAATAGCCTACATGAGTGGTGTTTTTCATAAACGTAGAAGCTAGTTTATAGGCATTCAATAGACTTCCGCCACCATTGTTGCGTACATCGAGAATGATGCCTTTGCAGTCTTCAAAGTATTTAATTACGTAATACATATTCAGGCTGCCGAAACTGCTACTGAAGCTCGAATAGCGAATATAACCAATCTGTTCGTGTCCCTTGATTTTATTGTAGGTTAAACCGCCAGCTGTCATGTAATCGTTGCCAATATAAAGGGGTAGGAGGGAGGAATTGAAATTAACCGGATAACTGTCGTACCACCCGCTTGAGGCACTTACGTCAAAAGCTGAATAGAGATTTACGTGCCCATCATGCAAGGTATCCAGCATCTGCGCCATTATTTTGAATAACTCACGCTGATCCTTTACGCTGTCAGCCTTCTCAAGGTAGATTGGAAGGACACCATTCCAGTCAATGCCTTTCTCCTCTATAAAGCAATATTTCTCATCGATAATGCGCCATAGTGCCTCTACATTGCCACGAGCAGTATTGTCAAATTGTATATCCGGATCGGACACACAACTCATGAGAAACACACTTAGAATCAATATGTTAACGATTTTTTTCAAGGATATTATAATTTGGTTTTCGTAAGTTTATAATTAAAAATACAGCCTACACTCAGTGCTACCGACTGTCGTGCAAAATGACGTTTCTGATCGCCATAATGCTGGTATTCGTGTATGACTCCCAGTCGCCAAGTGCTTCGAATAAATTCAAAGTCCATCGCTATTTGTTGGCGCAAAAACTGCCTATTACCAGGGTGAGAAAAACATATACTGCCGTCAAGATTCACCTTTTCTGTTATCTCATAATAGCTCTCCCAATAATCGGGCAGCCACATTGCTCCCAATACATTGATTCTACCCTCGTAGAGCAGTCTGTAAGCCGTTTTGCGGCAACGAAAAGTATAACTGGCACCCACCATCAAGTTTAGGTCCAAACCTAAATCAAACGACAGCGGTTTGTTTACGTTGGTAGATAGACTCTTCAGCATGAAATCAGCCCCGAGATAAGGACCTGCATAGAGTTCAATACTGCTGTTTTGAATGCCAGCCGAAGGTCCGGTTTCAAACTGCCATACGGGATGTGCACCCCAGCCGCCCTGAAAACCGAAGAATCCGATAACGTTATGTTTTTGGCTTTGAATGGTACTGCCTCCAAACCCTTGCAGATTGCCTATATGCCGCCAATGATAGGCTTGGTGAGTTTGCTTCCGGAAATCCGTCCACCATTCATTGCCTATACCTATAGTCCACCCATCGTAGAGGAGCGGACTCAGATAGCTGTCAGCCAACCATTCGCCACCATAATGCAGGTATAGTACATCGGTTCGCAAAAGATCGGTAGAATCCGTTTTTTCTACTTCTTGCGCCCGCATACCCGTGCATATAAGCAATATTACTAATATGTATAAAAGTCGCTTCAAAAGGCTTGTTTTTGATGATTTATTGAAAAGAAAAATATTGAGTAGTCAAATAGCTTCTAATAGCGTCACCCTTAGCGGAAGATAGTATTCTGCGGCCAATATGATTTTCTTTCATCCGTGTATTATAGCTCCAGCACCCTTCGTCCGTCTTCGAGCAGGGTGAAATGGATATCCACTGTATCATCCGGAAGCAATGGCTCGATCATCTCCGGCCATTCGATAAAGCAATACCGACCGCTGTAGAGATATTCCTCGGCACCGAAGTCCAGTGCCTCTGCTACCGATTTCAAGCGATAGCAGTCAAAATGGTAAATCTCTTCGCCTTCTCCATCTTCATACACATTTACGATGGCAAAGGTAGGACTGTTAACTACATCGCTGGTACCCATCGCTTCGCAAAGCGCTTTCGTGAAGGTTGTCTTGCCGACACCCATCTGTCCGCGAAGGGCGTACACCCGTTTTTCCGGATATACAGTCAACACATCCGTTGGGTTAACAATCTGACCATCGCGAATCACCACCAATTCATCGTTATTGTTTTTATCTAAAATATAAGTCATATTTGTTAATTTTCTTTTAAATATTCTTGACAGATACCAAGGTTTTCGAAAAATACGCGATTCTCAAAGCGATATTTTGCCATGAAAATGCTCGTAAACAATTGATCCTCTGTTAGTTCCGCAGATTTTCTGAATATCCTCCAATTTTGCCTCTCTGAGTCGTTTAAGGCTCTTAAACGCCTTTAGAAGCTCGGTTTTTGTCTTTTCGCCTATTCCAGGTATCTGATCGAGCTCGCTGCCCGTCTGACTCTTACTCCGTCGCTGCTTATGGAAAGAAATGGCAAATCGATGGACCTCGTCTTGGATCTGCGTGAGGAATCGGAAGACTTCATCAGTAGGTTTCATACCTATCTCTTTGGGCGGGAATCCGTAGAGTAGGGTATGGGTGCGGTGCTTATCGTCTTTCACCAAACCTGCTATAGGAATTTGCAATCCGAGTTGGTCTTCCACTGCTTCGCGGATTGCCCCCATCTGACCGACACCCCCATCGGCGATAATCAGGTCGGGCAACTCGCCCCCTTCCTCCATGAGGTGCTTATATCGGCGATACACCACTTCGCGCATGGAGGCATAGTCATCGGGCCCTTCTACGGATTTGATTACGAACTTCTTATAATCGCTCTTGCTCGGTTTGGCTTTCTTAAACACCACGCAACCGGCTACTGCATCTTTGCCTTGAAGATTCGAATTATCGAAACTATCAATCCACGATGGCATCTTCTCCAAGCTGAGCATTTTCTGCAGTGCACCTAAGATGCGGGCGGCTCGTTGGTCAGGATTGAGCTTATCGGCTTGCTTGAGGCGGTCAAGCTTATACTGCTTTACGTTCTGCATCGCGAGCTTAAGCAATGCTGCTCTGTCGCCACTCTGAGGAATGGATATCTTCAGTTCAGCATCCGGAAAATCGGGAGCAAAAGGAACGATGATCTCTTTGTTTTTTGAGCCCAACTGTTCGCGAAGTTCGAGAATGCCATGCGCCAGAATCTCCTCTTTCGATTCATCTACCTGCCTGCGGTATTCGATGGTTTGCCCCTGAATGATGCATCCTCGATGGATACGGAGCATGCTGATATAGATATGCTGATCTTGCTCTTCGTAACCAAACACATCCACGTCTCTAACGTTGGTATTGGTGATTACGGTCTTGCTCTGAAACTTCTCTAAAATAAGATATTTCTCCTTGATGGCTTGCGCCTCTTCAAACCGCAATTCTTCGGAAAGCTTCTTCATCTGCTGCAGCATCTCATCTTGCAAGTCGCTTGCATCGCCTTTAATGATTTTTCTTGCATCATCGATATACGCTTGATATTGCTCTCGGCTCACGCACGACTCGCATACGCCACAGCAGTTCTTGATGTGGTATTCGAGGCATACCTTATATTTGCCTTGCTCAATTAGCGTTTCATCGAGCCGCTGTTTGCAGGTCCTAAGAGGGTAGAGCTGATGAATGATATCGAGTACTAAATCTACGGTGCCTGTCCAGCTGTAAGGACCGAAGTATTCGCCATGCAACTTATCGATAGTGCGCGTTTTGAATATCCTCGGATAGGGTTCTCGAGTAATGCAGATACTGGGATAACTTTTGCCATCCTTGAGGAGAATATTATAGTGAGGCTGATAGCGCTTAATCAGATTATTCTCGAGCAAAAATGCATCCTGCTCAGAGTTGACCACTATATATTTGATATCAGCAATATTGCGCACGAGCGCGTTGGTCTTAAAACTTTCGTGCTCTTTGTTCCAATAACTATTGACTCTTCTTTTGAGATTTTTAGCTTTGCCTACGTAAATAATCACCCCGTCCGAGTTGAAGTACTGATATACTCCCGGACTCTCTGGCAGACTCTTAAGTATGCCTTCAATATGCGGATTGGGTTTCATTATTTACGTTTTTTTAGGATGAAGATTTTATTGCCATTACAGTTACGGGTAGGATATGATGATTCCTCCTACCGTCTGCAATTATTTATCAGGAAAATGGAAAAGAGATGTTACTTCGATGGATGGGTCAAAAACTTTTCTGCCCTCTAATCCATCGAGTTCGGTAAGGAAATTTACGTAGATTTTCTTTACGCCAAACTTCTGGCAGAGCCTAATGGCAGCGAGCATGGTACCGCCAGTAGCGAGTAAGTCATCGTGGAGTAGCACAATATCATTTTCAGAGAGTGCGCCCTTATGAATCTGAATCGTATCAGTGCCATATTCCTTTGCGTAGGTTTCTTCTATTACCTCTCCGGGTAGTTTGCCAGGTTTTCTGATTGGTACGAAACCAGCGCCCAATTCTATTGCAACTGCAGGTGCCATAATAAAGCCGCGACTTTCTATACCTACTACCTTAGTGATGCCCTTATCTTTATATAGCGCTACCATGGCTTCTTTCATCGTATGGAGCGCATCGGGGTTCAAGAATGCGGTAGTGAGATCCTTAAATTGAATACCCGGAATAGGAAAATCCGGAATGTTTCTTACTGTTTGCTTAACTTCTTCGAGTGTCATAGTGCAATATTTTACGTTTTTCTGAGGGGTGAATAATGTATGTATTTTAGAAATGTTCCACGTGAAACATTTATCGTCCGAGTAAAACGAGCAATACGGAAATATCATTTGGACTTACGCCCGGAATGCGACTTGCATCGCCTATCGTTTTCGGACGAATGCGGCTTAGTTTCTGCCGAGCTTCGGTAGAAAGCGACTGTAAGTTGGCGTAATCAAAGTCCTCTGCGAGATGAATAGTATCGAGCCGCTTGAGTTTATCTGCCGCTAATCGTTCGCGCTGGATATAGCCTTGATATTTAATCTGTATCTCAGCAGCTTCCATCACCTCTTCTTGTACACGGCTGATGCTCGCTATCTGTTCTCTAAGTCCGCTGTGGATGGCGGTGAGGTCGGGTAGGGAGATCTCCGGTCGAGCAAGCAGTTCACTCAAGTGGAGGCTCTGTGAGATATGCGAACCACCAATGCGATCCATCAGCGGGTTGATGTCTTGCGCCTTCATGAGTGTTTGTTGGAGATAGTCTGTGAGCGCATCTTCTTCTTGATTCTTCTGTCTGAGGAGCGACATGCGGTCGGGTTTAACTAATCCAAGATTATACGCACGCTCGGTCAGGCGTTTATCTGCATTGTCTTGACGAAGCAAGATGCGGTACTCTGCGCGGGAGGTAAACATACGATAAGGCTCATCTACACCCTTATTAACCAAGTCGTCGATTAATACTCCTATGTATGCTTCATCGCGCGCCAATACGAAAGGAGCTCCACCATGGGCTGCCTGATGGGCATTGATACCAGCAATCAAGCCCTGACCACCTGCCTCTTCATATCCCGTGGTGCCATTAATTTGACCAGCGAAAAAGAGGTTTTTAATGGGCTTCGTCATGAGCGTATGATGGAGTTGAGTGGGGTCGAAAAAGTCGTATTCTATGGCGTATCCGGGACGGTAGAGAACTATGTTCTCTAAACCTGCTACAGTCTGCAATGCACGAATCTGTACGTCCATCGGGAGCGAGCTGCTGAATCCGTTTACGTAATACTCGTTAGAATCTACTCCTTCAGGTTCGAGAAAGAGTTGATGCTGCTCTTTGTCAGCAAACGTAACGATCTTCGTTTCTATACTTGGGCAATATCTCGGTCCGATACTCTGAATCTGCCCGTTGTATAGGGGCGACTCCGGCAATCCTTTGCGAAGCTCTTCGTGCGTAAGCGGATTGGTATAGGTAATCCAACAAGGCATTTGCTTTAGCTTTCGGCTTACGGTATCGAGATAACTGAACTTATGAAAATCGTCTTCTCCAGGCTGAATAGTCATCTTGGAAAAGTCGATACTTCGCTTGTCAATACGCGCGGGTGTACCGGTTTTCATGCGGTCTGTACGGAACCCGAGCAACTTTAGTTGCTCTGTCAGCCCATAGCTGGCTGGTTCGCCTATTCGTCCGCCTGCTATCTGGGTGCGCCCGCAGTGCATCTTTCCGTTGAGGAACGTGCCGTTGGTGAGCACTACACAGCGGGCTTTCATTGTCGCTCCAAGCAGCGTGCGCACACCGGTTACTGCCCCATCCTCAATCAGCAGTTCAGTCACAACGTCTTGCCATATTTGCAGGTTATCGGTGCTCGTGAGGCAGTTTACCCATTCTTCGATAAAGCGCTTCCTATCGCTCTGACTGCGAGGGCTCCACATGGCTGGCCCTTTCTTCCTATTGAGCATGCGGAACTGGATAGCGGTCTTATCGGTGATGATGCCGAGTTGTCCTCCGAGCGCATCGATCTCTCTTACGATCTGACCTTTGGCAATACCACCTATGGCAGGGTTACAACTCATCTGACCAATCTTATTCATATCGATGGTGATGAGTAGGGTCTTGCTGCCTAAATTGGCGGCTGCTGCAGCTGCCTCGTTGCCGGCATGTCCGGCACCCACTACTATAACGTCATACCTAAAATCCATGTTTCGCTTGCTTTCTGTTTGGCGGGCTTATAAATAACCCATCGTTATCGATTTCATCGAATAATTGCGCTTATTTCATTCCTCTTCGGCGGGTTGACGACTGGCTCTTTTTCCATCGGTTTTCACCCGAGAAGGAACTGGAGTGGATGGTTTTTATGTTTGGAAAAAACGCATCTTCAAAATGTACAATCTGCGGCTTATGTTCATACATCACAATGCTGATAATGTCGAATCGCCAGGGCTTATCGATTTTCTTCATTTTTACGTAAGCCTGTGCACCGGCAGTCAGACGCATCTGTCGCTTCTTATCTACCGCATCTTCGGGATTTCGATAGCCATTGGCGCTTCGTGTCTTGACTTCTGCAAACACGATGACCTCATCGTTTTCAGCAATGATATCGGTCTCCAGATCGCCTATGCTCCAATTGCGCTCGAGGATAGTATATCCCTTCCTTTGGAGCAATTCAGCGGCCATTTCTTCGCCTTTACTGCCTAATATGTTGTGCTGATTATCCATGTGCCAAATTATACAATCTGCAAAAATACTACAAAAAATCCAAATCTGCAAACGAAAAACGTTTTTTCATAGAAAAAATGCACTTTTATTTGTAAATATCGCAAAATTTATGTAATTTTGCAGCCGCACTTAGTATGAATACCTAATTTATAATAATCATGAACACGTTTCTTGTAGTTCTTCTGTTGGTCTTCGGTGTAGCCTTAATGGTGCTGGAGCTCTTCTTTATCCCGGGCATTGGAGCAGCGGGTGTTTTCTCGGTAGTGAGTATGGCAGCTGGTGTTGGGTTGGCGTATATAAAGATCAGTCCGCTGGCAGGTAATATTGCGCTTATTTGCGTGTTGGTGTTGCTCATTATCGCCATCTGGCTGTTCTTAAGCGGACGTACGTTACAGAAACTATCGCTGAAAACGGAGATATCTTCAAAAATCGACCTTGTTGATTCGCTTCATATTCAGGTAGGTGATCAGGCTCTGACCTCTTCTAGATTAGCACCGATGGGTAAGGTTACTCTTCAAAGTGGCGAGGAAGTGGAAGCAGAGTCTTTAGATGGTTTTCTTGACCCGAAAACTCCCGTTGAAATCGTACGGATTGAAGGGAATACTGTAGTGGTAAAGAAATTGTAAGAAGTTGATTTAGAATAACAGATTTAATCATATAGTTTATGGAAATTTTCACTATCGTTATCATTGCACTCGCGCTTGTAGTGCTTGTGATTTTTTTGTATTACGTGCCATTCTTGCTTTGGGTGTCGGCTCAGGTGAGTGGCGTACGGATTTCTCTTGTTCAGCTCTTCTTGATGCGTATTCGTAAAGTGCCCCCTCACAAGATAGTAGATTGCATGATTGAGGCGCATAAAGCAGGTTTGAAAGATGTCACGCGCGATGGTCTTGAGGCGCATTACCTTGCTGGCGGACATATAGAGCGCGTGGTGCATGCGCTTGTGAGCGCCAATAAAGCTAAGATTGCGTTGCCTTTTGAAGACGCTACTGCAATCGACTTGGCCGGCCGAGATGTGTTTGAAGCTGTGCAGATGTCGGTGAACCCTTGCGTGATTGATACACCCCCGGTAGCAGCAGTGGCTAAGGATGGTATCCAGCTGATAGCTAAGGCTCGCGTTACGGTGCGAGCTAATATCGCTCATTTGGTTGGTGGTGCAGGTGAAGACACTATTTTGGCTCGAGTAGGTGAGGGTATCGTAAGCTCTATCGGTTCGGCTGCTTCGCATAAGGATGTGCTTGAAAACCCCGATTCCATCAGTAAATTGGTGCTCGCAAAGGGCCTTGATGCAGGTACTGCTTTCCAAATTCTCTCTATAGATATTGCGGATATTGACGTAGGTAAAAATATTGGTGCTCAATTGCAGATGGATCAGTCCAATGCGGATAAGAATATCGCGCAAGCCAAGGCTGAAGAGCGTCGTGCAATGGCTGTAGCCCTTGAGCAGGAGATGAAAGCCAAGGAGCAGGAGATGCGCGCTTACGTGGTGCAGTCTGAGGCAGAAGTGCCGAAGGCTATGGCTGAAGCATTCCGCAATGGCAACCTCGGCATTATGGATTATTACCGAATGAAGAATATCGAAGCAGATACAAATATGCGTGAGGCTATTGCCAATCCGCAACCCAAATCTGGTAAGAAATAATCATGCAGATAGCTCTTCTTCAGTATCCGGTCGCATGGGCGGATAAAGCTGCAAATCTACGCTTTTTCGGCGAGCGACTGAGTGAGATATCAGGCAAGGCGGATGTAGCCGTCTTGCCTGAGATGTTTACTACTGGTTTCTCAACTGACCATCCTGAGTTGGCAGATCCGATGGATGGTGAGGTGGTTGGTTCGCTCATGACTTGGGCTCATGAGTATGATTTGGCGATAGCCGGCAGTTTCATGTGTAGGGTAGGGGATAAACTCGTAAACCGCGGTTTCTTCTGTAAGCCCGATGGCTCTGCTGATTGGATAGATAAGCGCCATCTCTATGCGCATGGGGGTGAGGCAGCCTTTTTCTCTCCCGGCAAGGAGCGCGTGATTTCTGAATATAAAGGAGTGCGCTTCTGCTTGCAGGTGTGCTATGATCTTCGCTTCCCGGTATGGGTGCGTAACCGCACAGGCTATGATTATGATATCCTTATCTATACGGCTGCCTGGCCTGAGATTCGTATCGGAGCATGGGATATCCTGCTGAGGGCGAGGGCGATAGAGAATCAATGTTATCTAATAGGCGTAAACTGTGTGGGCGATGATGGCTTGGGCTTGCATTACTCGGGTCATAGTGTGGCTCTCGATACACGCATGCAAGATTTGGCAGGCTTTGCTGACAACGAAGCCGCTACCCGCATCGTAGATTTTAATATCCCGGCTCTACAGCATTTTCGCGAGGTGCTGCCTTTATGGAAAGATGCTGACCCCTTTGAACTGAAAGAAGAATGGGAATAATACTTTAACCTGCAATTAATCATTTTCTTTTCGAATATGGGAATTATTAGAACCCACCTAAAATAAAAATCCCGATGAAATCGATGATTCTTAATCATTATTGCGGAAAACGTATGGCTGTTGTACGCAAAGGCGAAGCAACTAAGCTCTCCATCGATTATGTATGTTGGCCAGAGCGCTATGATGAGCGCCCGGAGGTAGTGGCAGAGCTGAAGCACGATGGTGAGGCTCTATGGATAAGCTATCGGGTCAATGGGCAGGATTTGAGGGGCGAAGTGGCCGAAGACTTCGGCAAGATTTGTACGGATAGTTGTTGCGAATTTTTCTGTCGTCCGGCTGGAGCCATCGATTATCAGAATTATGAGATCAACTGCATCGGTTATCTTACGGCTTCAGAGCGTAGGGCTCGTAAAGTGAACGTGCGCTATCGTTCGCCTGAGCAGATGGCGCGCATAGAGCGCTTTGCTCCACTTGGGCGACAACCTATAGGCGAGCGACCGGGGCTGCAGCAGTGGGAGGTGGGTTTGCGTATTCCTTTCGACTTGCTTTTTCCCGATGGAATCGAGCCAATAGAGCTGGATGGGAAGAACGTTCTGCTGCTTGAGGCCAATTTCTATAAATGTGCAGATAAGGCTCCTCATCCGCATTACCTAAGCTGGAATCCTATCCGATTACCAGCTCCCAATTTCCATTGTCCGGAGTTCTTCGGACTGCTGATAATCGAATTTTAGGTGGGTTCGCAAATTCGCTTTGTTAGTGTCTTTGTTTTTCAGGAAAAGACACCCTTACTCTAAAATGTGTGAACTTTGTGAACTTTGTGAACTTTTTGTGAAAACAGCGCAGCGCTTCTTTACAAACTGAGTGCGCTATCCTCACGGACTGCGCACTCTTGACGTTATGACCAATACAAATCAAAAATCCCAGTATGATAGTTAAGGATAGTTAGTTCTTTTTTAGTTGCCGATATTTGGCAAGGCCTTCTACTTGTTCGATTTTGCCGGCCTTTTTCCACCGCATCAGTATCGTACCGATAGACTGCTTGGTGGTGGATTGCTTGCGCTCATCTTCCGAAAGCCTAAAGTCGGGCAGAGCGCGAAGCAACCAGTAGGAGCGGAAGTCGGTGAAGTAAATCTTTCAGATTTCTGCAGATAATATCAGCAGCCAACAAACAATACACAGGAGCTCGCGCTCCAGATAGGCAGCAGGCTGCAGAACCTGCTGCAGCATTGGCCACTTGTATTCCGCTTTGCCGCTTCGCTGTATTCTATGCTGCTACTTGTATTCCGCTTCGCCGCTTCGCTACTTTTGCAGTATTCTCAGCGGCTCTTGCTTATAGTGATATCGCAGCAGTCTGCTGCGATTCTCGTATTGTTCGTTGGCAGGAGATATTATCTCCGTCCTGTTAGCCGCTTCGCCGCTTTCGCTGTAGCGGCTAAAGCGATGGTCTCCGCCATCGCGTTCATGGCGGTACACTCGGCGCGGGTACAACGGCCTTTGTTGGGCGCATAATGCGGCCAAGGAGAGAGGAGAAGAAGCCGCCCTGCGGCGATGGCCTCGATAAGGTTTCCTGGCGGCTTATACTTCGCACTTTCGGGCAAGCCGTTGTCGAGGATATAAATCATCGGCAGCCCCTCGCGGAGCGCTACATCGCGCACGGCCACCTCGTCGGGACTGATGAAAGGGCTCACTAAGACCGCTCCTTGTCGAGCGCGCAGGATGCAGCCGTTCTTATAATCGCGCAAGCGCTGATTATCACCGCGTTCCGCTTCCCATACCCATTCTTTATGAACATGTACTGCCATGAGCTCCTGCTCATACAGCAGCGTCAGATTGCCTACTGCGGCATACTGCTGGCCTTCTATCTCTATGTCGCGCTGGATATAGAAATATTCGGGATAAGTTAACCGAATAGCCATCCGCTCGGGGTTGCGCTTCACATACTCGGCCATCGTTTGCAGTTGCCCGCGGCAAGACATCACGCGAATGAATGGGCGGTCCGAGAAGACCTCTTCCTGAAGTCCACAAGCTTTTGCCGCTTTCCGACAACCTTGTACCCACCCGCGGATAATCTCGCGAATAGAGAGGTCGGTGTGTTCGGTAACATAGAGCACCATGTGCAGGTGGTCGGGCATGATGCGGGCCGCCACTATCTGAATCTGAGGATGGCGCACGGGTATCTGCTGGATGCAGTCCCATAGGCTTTGGCCAAAAGGCGACCACTCAACATACGCCCCATCTATCTGACCATCAACGACTTGCCATTTAAGTTCGCCGAAGGCCGCTTTCTGTGGATGGCGTATCATAGCAGAGGCAGTCACATGATAGATTCCTACACCCCGCCAGGAGTTTCCTTTTTCTTGCCATTGCCAATGACCATTCATATTGTTGCTATCGAAATAGTTTCATGATACGATTTTCGCCTGCAAAGATACAAACATTTTTTGATATATGCAAATTTGAGAATAATTTCATAAATTTTTTCCTGAAAAATATAGACACTTTCCTGAAAAAATAGACAGACGGCACATTTGTTCACAAAGTTCACAAAGTTCACAGATTATTAAGTATGGATGCGCTACCCCCTGCTTTTTCAGTCATTACTCCCTACTTTTGACCACTTTACTCCCAACTTTTCGGTATTTCTCATGTACTTTTATGGCAATTTTTAAAGATAAAATTTAGGGGGTATTTCGTAGGGGGTAGTATTATATTATACTATATGCGCACACACGCCTGAGACTCAAAAATGTGTGAACTTTGTGAACTTTGTGAACAATTGACAAATATGCCAACGTGAGACAATTGTAAATATGCAACTCCTCTGTGTTTTTACAGAGTTAATTGCATTTTTTTCGGATTTCGTGCATTTTACCCTCAAATTATTCAAAAATTTGTACTACCTTTGCACCGCAATTCAAAATCATCGCACGTTCATCGCACTTTCATCGCGTTACCATCGCACACACGTACACGTGTAGTCAACAAGCGCACATGGTGTTTCCTGCAGATGCAAGTCGAGTTTTAAAATAACAAGATTATTCAAGATTAACAAGATTATTCTTTTTTTCGACAACGAAAAATTTTGGTAATTTTGTAGAATTTTGTTCTTTAAAATAAAACAAATCTATCTTGTTCTTTTCTTTTTATTCACCCCTGCGAGGTTTATTCCTAACCCTCTCGTCCCCGCACCTCGCAGTTATCTATCAGGCGGACATGGAGGGAATTGATTATGGGTATAGTTCATGGTAATTGGCTCACCGGCACGCACAGCGGCCGCGCCTG
>JALFZG010000056.1 GCA_022784645.1 Bacteroidales bacterium | reverse complement strand
GTTCGGGGAAATACCGAACCCGCACAAAAATCAAGGGCTAAAAGAACACTATTTCAAAGAACTCATGCTATTCGGACTAAAATCAGCCGTTTAGCGATCATATTTTAACTAATTTAAGTCAAATTTTTAACGAACTATTGACTTAATTTTAAGATATTCATTTGTATATGTCAATTTTTTTTAGTAATTTTGCACTTTCTTACACGCATTGAAAAACGCTATTGTCAAACACATGTCTGTAAACCACCTAATATCGCCCTTCATGAATCGGTGTCGCTTATTGGCGATGCTGCTGATGCTCGCATTGGCTTTGCCTATGATCGGGCAGACGACTACCTACACCTATCAAAAGTCAAAAGGCAAGTCCACGCGCCCTTTGCAAACGGACCCCACTTATGGCTATCAGAAGCAGGTTACACACGAAGACAGAGTAGTTATCTATAGACAACCATCCTCTACTTCTTTCATGCTATGGCGCAATGCCGAGGCATTCATCACCTATGCCCGTTGGTATGACTATACTACAGATCAATCCATCCCCAATATCCAAAAGCTTTGGAAAAGCACCGGAAAAAATAATGTTTCAGTTCAAAGCGATACTTTATCTACGAATAACCATGGTGTAATATGGTATCATTCAACCAAAAGCGGTTCGCGATACCAAGCGAATGCAGAATATGTGTATAATCCTGGTACAAACGACAACCAGGTCCAATACATCGCCTGCGACCAATCTAAATATACCGATTGGCGCATCGATAATACTACCTTTACGGAACCCACAATTTCTCAGCGCATGGTATTTGAGATTCACCCGGCTTCAGAGATGGCTGCTCGGGTAGAAGCATGCACTGAGGGCAAATGGTTGGAGGAGTATGATATCATGGCACCCACTAATCAAAATATTTATATTGGTCCAAAATATGCGTTTATAGCACAAACTTTTAATACTAGTGTAACCGGAATGAATTCTCAAATAACTGGCCAAAGCTACCCCAGTTATTTTTACAAGGACATCATCAACGGATCAATACAACAAATGGACACCAAGGGTTTCTCCGGGAATAATGGCAGTTCAGTTATAGGCAATTGGGAAATAACGACAAGTCCTGCAGACACCACTATCATCATCTATGTATGTGATTCTACCTACTCCGTGAAAGATGATGCTTCCGGCCATGAATTGGCAGGCACTAAGGGCGATACTACCTCCAATGAACCCGATGCTGCGGTTGCACACTTCTGGACAAAAAAGGTAACCATCAAGAAGACTGTTAATTACAAAAAAATCGATAAATTGATTGCAGAAGGACCGGGCTGGATATGGTTGGAGAACGGTACCATGGGCTCTCCCGCTATTATTTCGGGGCAGTATGTGAATATAGGCTCACAACAACAACCTAACACAATAACCTATCAACTTATTTATGCCTTAGGAAACAACACGTGTACCACTACATATTACAAGACGGAATGTACTACTATAGAAATCGATTCTATCTATAATACAACCTGGCAGTTAAAAGAGAAACCCAAAGAGAAGTTTGAAATCTTGCATGAATCCTCCCAAACTACGAATACCAATTCTCAAAACAAAATCTACAAAATAGCTCAGTTCAAGATACAGTATTTCTATAAAAGTATTGTAGGCCCCGTCAGCCAAAAGATGGGCGATTTTGTCAACAATATGGAGATTATCGCGGAGCAGAATTTTAATTTCGGATATAGCGAGAATAATAAGTTACCTATTACAGATAAAGTAACAAGGTTTTATTGGACAACACCTTTATCGGAGGAAGAATCTACTTACGGCTTTTATTTTGGCAGCGCATCTGATAGAGCTACAAATTATAATACTAATTATTGCGCTTTTAATGAGTATCAGTTTGTAAATGATGGTTTCGGTTGGACAAAGAATGATTCAGTAGCCAACCATGTAGGTAATGGCAAAGAGTATAATAAAGAGACTGGTTTTGCGCTGTATGCTGATGGTTCGCAAAAGGCGGGTACGGTCTTTTCCATCGATTTCGGTGCAGATTTGTGCCCTGGAGCTAAGATGTATTTCTCCGCATGGATAGGCGATCAAAATAAGACAACAGATAGTAAATATGTCAATGGCTTTCCGATTTTTAATTTTTACGTTGAAGGTATTGACGAAGCCGGCAACGCCCATACCCTAGCCACATTTACTATAGGAGAATTCAAACAACAAAATAATGGTTGGCACTATATTCTTTTCCCGCTCGAGTTTGGCGATGATATTGATTACGAGAAGTTTTCGTTTCGTATAGAGAATATGGCCGCCTCTTCCGCAAACAACGACTTCTTCCTTGATGATGTACGCGTCTATTTGCAGCGAGCCGCTATCTCGCCTATTCAAGCTTCGATCTCCAATGATGCATCTTGCTTGAACAAAAAAGGCCAAATGACGCTTTATACCCGCGTGGATTGCTATTCGAATCAAGTAGATTTGGAGATTACCGGCAATGACAGCCTTACTTTCTATTATCGATGGTACGATAAGAAAGGAGCACCGGTGGATTGTGATTATATGGGGCGTCCTGCCAATTTGAATGGGCAGCCTGCTTATGGAAAAGTAACTATTCCAAGGTATGCCGCAAATATTCAGTCGAAAGATAAGGTCATCAGTTTTAACGACTTCGATGTGACATACAATTCCAGTTCAAATCCTATATACAAATTCATAAATGAGCAATGCTTGAATCCGGATCTTTCGGTTGACAATCGGTATGTGGTATATGTAGCCACACCTGTGCCTGTAGAGTTGGGACAATCGTATCGATGCATCTTAGCCAATGCGGTCAGTTCACTACCCATTAAGGCGGATAGTGTCACGGGAAAAGAGAAATGTACATCGGATGCTATTGTGCAGATTGTACATGGTCTTTGTATTCGTAGCGAAAAATTAGGCGGTTTTGTTACCGATGATTCGCAAGCGAATGCGAATGTATCATATGAGCTCTCGCTCGTCAGCGAATCCATCACGCATACGGAAGGCATTGCGAATAAAAACGTGAGTTGCTATTTCGCCTATTGGTTGTTTGGTCGCGATACCATACCTGGAGAATACAATGCTCAAAATAAGATTAATGAATTGCAAGCCCTCTATGGAACCTCGTATCAAAACGTAGAAAAAGCCATCATTGACTATATCGACAACAAAGCCGATGATACACAAAAAGCTATTGTCAACCGCTTGGTTTCCATGGGCGCGCTGAGGTTATCAAATACCACGCAACTGTCCGATACGTCGTTTTTGGTACTTCCCCTATATACCAGCGACACCATCAGTTACACCGTTTTCCCGGTTTGGGATCTTAGCGGAACGCCTACTAAATGCCATAATCCTTTAACGATCTCGCTATATTTCCAACAATCAATCACCATAGAAGGTGAGGAGGGTGAGCAGCAGCAGACGTTTGTAAGAAACGCCATCAGCTTCGTAAAGTCGGCCGATGAGACGTTGCCCAAGTTCATGCATAACCTCCGTGCAAGGCGCGTGCGCATCCCGCGTGATAGCGTGCAGAAATATGTGCAACTCAAAATGACGGATACCACTAGTCATTATACGGTGAAGCATGCAACACTTATCGAAACG
Organism: Bacteroidales bacterium; assembly: GCA_022784645.1. Taxonomy (GTDB): domain Bacteria; phylum Bacteroidota; class Bacteroidia; order Bacteroidales; family Paludibacteraceae; genus Colicola. The sequence continues at coordinate 7,700 of JALFZG010000056.1, read as the reverse complement.
ACCAACACAAATACAACGGCTACCGAGCCCTTGTTCAAACGGATAAATAGTTGGGTAGATACGGAGGATGTGAAAGACATGACCGGTAATGGACCTTTTCGTGTGCGTTTCAAAGACTTGAATCGGTTGCCGGAGGGGTATTCTTATACTTTCCGAATGGATTATGACATTCGTGACTTCAATCCTACCACACAACGTGATACTACCTACAATGGCGAAGCGTTTATCACCTTCATGGTTGTGCCCGATGTGTTGTTTTACAGTGGAACGTATGATGACGGGTGGAACGATGATTCAAAGTGGAAATATAAAGATTTAAATTTAACAAGTAACAGGTTAGTTGAATCGATGGTGCCTCTGCATAGCACAAAAATTGTGGTGACTGGCAATAATAACAGAAAACTTGCGGTGAAGCCCGCAGTAAAAACAGAGAACAACGTTCAGCTACTCCCCGTAGAAACAAATGCGCAGCCCTATATCACCTACGATATAGGGTATGAGCCATACGCTTGCAGCGAAGTGTTTCTCTATGGAGAATTCCATGCAGTATTAGGGCAACATTACTTGCATACCATTGATGAAAATGGCGACACGATTCCGCCCAAATGGACGTACGAAGCTTGGCCTGATAAAAATAAATGGAAATTTTTCTCTGTACCTATCAAAGGTGTAGTTCTCGGGGATATGTTTGTTCCTGCTTCTTACGAAAGTTCCGACAATTATAAAAAGGATAATAATACATCAAATCCCAATGAATTGTTCTCTGTTCGCACTATCTTGCAAAAACCCGGTACAGCAGCCGACGATCGTACCGTGTATTCTTTCTACAATTCCATGTACAACAAGGAAACAAAACAATATTTGGGGGATAGTATTTATAAAGATATCACAACCTCTACCTGGACGTATGCTACAAATGCCCTGAATACGCCTATAACAGCCGGCTTTGGGTGGGCCTTGGGATTAATGACTACCAGCCCCGTAAAGGACCCATTAATTCGTTTGCCCAAGAAAGATACTGTGTACCATTATTTTAAAAACAACACATGGGTAGGAGAATCTGTGAAGATCAACAGAACGAAAGATTTGGGAAGACCGATGCTTAAATTAGACAAAGATGATAATATGAACATCACGTTAGAAAACAATGAATCTTCGAAATACTTCTTATTCGGAAATCCCACCTTTGCATCAATAGATCTTGGAAGACTACTGGCTGCAAATAAATCAATTAAAGCTTTTTACATAAATACTTTAAACATTGAGGACAGGTTTTTTTTGGCAGCAAAAAAGAATCCTACTTCTAATGGTTGGTATTATAATCTGGTTAATGAAACTAAACAGTATTATAAAAATTCTGGTACTCTTCCAACTGGTGAAGCTTGTTTTATCGTCTTAAATGAACCTGCAACAACAGTGGAAATTACCATAAATCCCCGGATGTTATGCAATACCAAAGGAACTAAGTACGATGGTTATGGCAACCCATGGAATACGGATTACCCTCAATCCTCATCTTCGGCTGCTCCTGCTGCTTATGCTGACACCATAGCGATTGAGCCTTCGGCTATCTACATCACGGCAACGCTGGATAGTTTCATGAGTTCGACCTCCATTATCGATGCTCCGGATGCCGAACTGGAGCTCTTCATGCTCGATAGGGAGAAGACACCTTTCGCTATCTACACGGTGGCCGACAACAAAGCCCTCTCCATCAATCACATCCGCGAGGGGCAGTCGCGTATTCCGTTGGCTATGTTTGCAGAGAAACCCGTGAATCAACCGCTATTCGCTTTTGAGGGCGAACCGCGAGACATCGTTGAGTGGGACTTGGTGGATATCAAAACGGGCGTGCGCCAACCGCTTTACGAGGGCTTGACCATGCGTCTGAACATGCCCCAAGATGGTAGCGTACGCTATTACCTCGAGCGCTCGCGACACGGCATCTACACCTCCGAGTCGAAGACCGATGCGTTCCAGACCTACGCCTACGGCGGCATGCTCACTATCTATTCCGAAGAGCCTCTCTACGACCTGCGTATCTACGACCCCGCTGGCCGTCTGCTCTGCATGGAAGCCGATGCCGGCACCTCCTACACCGCCACCCTCACCGCTGGCACCTACATCATCCGCGCCTCCGGCTCCACCTGCAAAGTCATCGTCCCCTAACCCCATTGCCCCCCGATATCGTCCTTTTACGAACCCCGGGTATGATTTAAGGATGTCCCTTCAAGGCGAGCGTCAGAATAAAAATGCATGAAAAATGCAGTTTTTTTCTGAAAAAATTTGCGTATTCCAAAAAAAAGCAGTATCTTTGCAGTCCGTTTTGTGGGCTCGTGCCAACAAACGGGCTATTTATTAACTATAACTCATTAATAATCAAAATTTTATGTTGAATCATTACGAAACAGCTTTCATTTTGACTCCCGTTTTGTCTGAACCTCAGATGAAGGAAGCTGTTGACAAATTCGAGAATCTTCTCACCAAGAATGGCGCAACCATCTTGAATCGTGAGGAGTGGGGTTTGAAGAAGCTTGCTTACCCTATCCAAGGCAAAACAACGGGATTCTATGCCGTACTTCAGTTCGATGCAGAACCTTCAGTTGTCGCAACTCTCGAAACTGCTTATCGTCGTGATGAGAAGGTCGTTCGCTTCTTGACCTTCCGCCTCGATAAATACGCATTCGAGTATGCTCAGAAACGTATTAACAAAACCGCTAAAGTAGAGGAGGCTTAAATCATGGCAGCAGAAAATCAAGAGATTCGTTATCTTACCCCTCATCAGCAGGATAACAAGAAGAAAAAGTATTGCCGCTTCAAGAAGTCTGGCATTAAGTACATCGACTACAAGGATCCCGAGTTCCTCAAGAAGTTCCTCAACGAGCAGGGAAAGATCCTTCCCCGTCGCATCACCGGTACCTCGCTTAAGTATCAGCGCAAGGTGGCTCAGGCCGTTAAGCGTGCTCGCCATCTCGCTCTCCTGCCATACGTTACCGATCTTCTTAAATAATCAACCAAGTATTCACCTTTAAAACGAATTGAACAATGGAAGTAATTCTTAAGCAAGACGTCAAGAATCTTGGCTACAAAGACGATATCGTAAAAGTTCGTGACGGCTATGGCCGTAACTACCTCATTCCTAATAAGATGGCCGTAATCGCTTCAGAGTCGGCTCGTAAGATGCTCGCTGAAGAGCTCAAGCAGCGCGCTCACAAGCTCGCTAAGATGCTTGCTGACGCTCAGGAGCTCGCTCAGAAACTCGAAGCTATGAAGCTCACCGTTAGCGCTAAAGCTAACGAGAACGGCGCTATCTTCGGTACGATCACCAACGCTCAGCTCGCTGAAGCACTCGAGGCTGCAGGTATCACCATCGACCGCAAGATCATCACCATCACTGAGGCTCCCAAGGAGCTCGGCAGCTACACCGCTGAGGCTCGTCTGCACAAAGACGTAAAGGCAGTTATCAACTTTGAGGTTGTTGCTGAATAATAGTAACCATTAACGAATTTTTTAACTAACGAAATTATGAAAAAGGGTATTCATCCCGAGAACTATCGTGTGGTAGTTTTCAAAGATATGTCCAATGGTGACTACTTCTTCAGCCGCTCTACCGCTGCTACCAAAGACACCATTGAAATCGATGGCGAAACCTATCCGCTCTTCAAGCTGGAAATCTCCAACACTTCGCACCCATTCTATACCGGTAAGTCGAAGCTTGTGGATACCGCAGGTCGCGTTGATAAGTTCATGTCTCGCTACGGCAATCGTAAGCGTCACTAATATGCTCGAAAGCCTCGACTCGGTCGGGGCTTTCTTTTTCTTACTCTGCAGCCATGGCGGCTGACGAGTTTCCCGCTATGTATTGGCTTCTGCCATTAAGCGCATTTCCCCATATATGAAAAAGCAACCTACTTCTCTCCGCGTTCGAGAAGTGAACCTCTTAGGTGATTTCCTCGAACAAAAAATGGGCGGCATGACCCGCACCAGTATCAAAAATATGCTCTCGCGCAGAATAGTGCAAGTGAATGGCGCTATCCAAACGCGCATGGATATGCAGGTTAATCCCGGCGATGAGGTGGTTATCCAGCCCGGAAGAGGCAACCAAACGCTGGTGCATCCTAAGCTTCGCATCGTGTATGAAGACGATTATCTGATTGTGGTGGAGAAGAAATGTGGCCTGCTAACCGTAGCCGCTCATCCGGGGGCTACCGAAACGACGGCCTTCTCTATCCTGCTTGATTACGTAAGACGCGAGAACCGACGAAACGGCATCTTTGTGGTGCATCGCTTGGATCGCGAGACCTCCGGTTTGCTCGTTTTCTCCAAGAAGCAGGACTTGCAAGAATATATGCGTACGTATTGGAGGCAGATTGTTACGAATCGCACCTATGTAGCAGTAGCGAATGGTATTATAGAGGAAGACGAAAATACTATTCGCTCATGGCTCACAGAAGATCCACGATCTACAATGGTCTATTCATCGCCTACCGACAATGGTGGCAAACTGGCCATCACGCACTACAAGGTGATTCGTCGCTCTGAAGAAAAGAACTGCTCGCTCGTAGAGCTCCACCTCGAGACGGGACGCACCAATCAGATTCGCGTGCACCTCGCATCTATCGGACATCCTGTGCTATCTGACCGGAAATACGGCCTTGCAGAAGCACCCATTGACCGACTTGCGCTCCATGCACGCATTTTGGAGTTTATCCACCCGGTGACGGAAGAGACCCTGCATTTTGAGACGCCCGTTCCACGAGAGTTCCTCCATCTCTTTCACTAATCGCCTGCATCTCCTCTGTCTTCACTGGTTATCCGCCCATAAACGGCACCTTAGGGCAGCCATTTCCGCAATCGTATGCCACTGGGCAATTGCAAACCACCGCCCTTTGACAATGCTCATGCAGAGCATACCCATACAAAAAGCGACCCTTTGTAGGTCGCTTTTTTGCATAAGTGGATAGCCGCAAAAGCGATTGCCAATATTTGCAAAGAAGAACCCGAAGAAAAATCCATCAAAAAAGGGAGGCCGGAGCCCCCCTTTCTTGAATATACTGGTTATGGATTATTCCACTAAATTACCCATCATGTCGTAGCACTTACCATTATGGTAAATCAATACCTGACCATCTCGGTAAATCTTAGTAGTGCCCTCCGAAGAGATATTGTCAACCGCCGATTCTTGCTCTTCGCCGCCAATGATATTGAATTCTCTCCAATATTCATCCGTCTTATAGAGCTCAACCGATGCCATGGGAACATATACCGGAATCGAGCGCAATACATCTTTAAAGGTCTTGCTTGCGATGGTAGGCGGAATAGCAGCACTTACGTTCATCTTCTGCAATCTCGAGCAGAGAGCGAAGCTATTGTCGCCCATCGTGAGCATCGTGCTCGGCAAGGTCAGTTCAGTGAGATACGAGCAGCCGTAGAACGCACCATCGCCTACATACGTTACGCCCTCAGGTATCGTGAGCGTAGGCAGGTTATGGCAGTTATAGAATGCCCAATTGCCAATCTGCTGAAGGGCGGTCGTAGTGCCGAAATCTACTGAATCTAAGCTTCGGCAGTTCTCAAATGCGTTGTTGCCAATCGAAGTTACCGACGACGGGATAACAATATTCTCAAGCATATAGCAATCTGCTGCCATCTTATACGGAATCGTCTGGAGGCCGGCAGGCAGGGTAAGACTGGTGAGGTTATAGAACTCGTAGAAGGCCTTGTCTTCCAACATGGTGTTGGTAGCTCCGGCCAGATTGATCGTACCCAGAGTCGATGCATTGCTCTTAAGCAAATAGGGTGCAGCATTGCAGAACTCGCCATCGATAATCTCTACGTAGCGGAGCACATTCAGACCATACCAGGTATTATTAATCATACCTGCCGGAACAATAAGCGTGTCTACCTGAGGAGTATAGTCCCAAGTTGCACCCATATTGAAATCATCTGCTACCGAACTTCTGTAGACGAACTTCGTCAAGTCGCGTCCTTCGCCGAAGGTGTAATTGATACCATCCTCATTGACGGCCAATTCGGTAACGCCATTGCCAACCTCAATCGTCTCGAGATTCGGACAAGCGTAGAAGGAATACCGGCCCAAATAGCTTACGCTGTTCGGCACCTTCACGGAAACTAAGCAAGTGTCGTAGGCAAATGCCCAATCGTTCACCAAGGTCGTTCCTTCCGGAATATCGGCGTGGGTCAAGAGTACATCGTTGAGATAGAGGTTGCGAGAGAATACGGTAGGTGCACCACCCGCAGAAACAGCCATCTCACACCACTGCTTAAGCGTACCGGTGAAATTGGTCTTCGTGAGCGCTTCGCAGCCGGTGAAGGCACTTTTACCAAGAACGGTCAGCGTACTCGGGAGCGTGATCGATTGGAGCGAAGAGCATCCATAGAATGCAAACGCATCGATACCCCATACGCCCGCAGGGATAGTAAGGGTCTGCAACTGCCACATGAAGGCACAAAGGGCAGCCGGAACCACCTCGACAGAACTGCCGAACGTGAACGAAGTAATCGAGTCGGTAGTGCTGAACATCGGATATACACTACCCTCGGTCTGAATAGCCTGGCAATCTTTGGCATTCCAAACGACAGACGACAAGTTTGTACACAGATAGAAAGCGCCCATGCCCATCTTCTCAACATTTGCGCCAACCTCAAGCGAGGTCATAGTCGCACAACCCATAAATGCATAGTCGTCAACTTCCGTTACGTTATATCTGGTGAAGTTGAAGATCACCGTATCTGGAATAACTACATTGGTCAATCCGAGATAATTACCCTCATCGCCTTCGTTGCTGAAGCCAATTACGCGAACCGAATAATCATCAATCATCTCGTAATGCAATCCATTATCCACCAAAATGGTGTTTGCCCAAGCGGCTACTACATCCTGAGCCTGCCAAATGCGGTCAGGCACATCATTACCATTGGCATCTTTCTCTACATATGCCCAACCATCGCCTGCGCAATACTTATACCTGATAGAGTCGACAGCCAAGGTAGTGTTCAAGGTAAACGTATAGGTCACGTCATCGACTTTCGTCATCTGCTGATGCGTCCAACCATTGAAATTACCGGCGATATAGCAATCCGGGGTGTTCTGCGGAACGGTTACGTTGAAGACCACCGTATTGGTCGGGTCAACATCCGTACCCATCCAAGCGGCTACCACGTCCTGCGCCTGCCAATGACGGTTGGGTACATCATAACCGTAGGCATCCGTCTCTACGTATGCCCAATCGGCAGCGGAGCAATACTTATACTCAATCGAGTCAACAGCCATGCTCGTGTTCAAAGTAAACGTATAGGTCACGTCATTAACCTTAGTCATCTGCTGATGCGTCCAGTTATTGAAGTTACCAGCGATATAGCAATCCGGTGTATTCGCCGGCACGATTACGTTGAACGTAACAGAAGTAGGCTGCTCGCCCGGAACAGTATCCTGAGGTATGGTATCCTGAGGAACGGCTAACCAAGTTGCTACTCTATCCAATGCTTGCCATCTGCGGTTCGGAATCTCCCAACCCAAAGAGTCTTTCTCTACGTAATCCCAACCATTACCTGCACAATACTTATACTCGAGCGAGTCAATAATCAGATTAACTGCTGAATATACATACGTATAGGTCGAATCCGTAAGCTTCGTCATCTGCTGATGCGTCCAGTTATTGAAGTTACCTGCAATATAG
>JALFZG010000035.1 GCA_022784645.1 Bacteroidales bacterium | reverse complement strand
GTTCGATCTCCGTTCTACTCTCGCTCTACATTCGTTGTACATTTGTTCTACATTCGTTTTTTCTCCGTTCCACAACGGAAAACAAACGGAAAAAAACGGAAAAAAACGGAGAGCAAACGACTCCGAAGCGAAGAAGAAGCGAATTTACAGCGAACTTGCGGCGAATGTACAGCGAATTAGCAGCAAACTTGCGGCGAATTAGCGGCAAAGGCAGAACGAACAAAACCTTTATGAGTAAGGATTCTTTCCTTAACTGCAGAAGGGTGTCAAGCTGAGGCCACTGAAAAAGTGGAGTGCGAATGGTGGTTGCTGAAGGAGAACTGATTCCTTCGAAATCGGTCTTTGAAATGTTGTAAAAAAAGTGGAAAATAGTTGCCGAAAAACTTGCATATATCAGTGATTTTTCGTAACTTTGCGCAAAAATCAGAAGCATATGCTCAATCCGCAACAAGAAATGCCGCTCAGTCCTTACAGTCATCTGTATGACATGTTGGTGCCTAAGGACAATGTGCTCCGTCGCATGAAAGATTTGTGCGACTTCGGTTTCATTTATGAGGAACTGGCCAATAAGTATTGCCTTGACAATGGTCGTACGGCCATTGACCCGATAATGATGTTCAAATATCTTATCCTTAAGATGAAGACCAAATTGTCGGATGAGGATCTCGTGAAGCACACGCTTTACGATTTGTCGTTTAAATACTTCTTAGACTTGGTGCCGGAAGAGACACATCTGATTGACCCAAGCAGTTTGACCAAGTTCAGACGGCTGCGTTTAACAGATGCTGACCTGCTCCAGAAACTGATAGCCAAGACCATAGAGATAGCCAAAGCGCATGGCATCATGCTCTCGGGATATATCATTGTTGATTCCACTCATACCAACGCCTGCTATGGCATGCATAAGCCGATAGAAGTGTTACGTATGCAGCAAAAGAACTTAGCAAACGCGATGCGGGATATTGATAAGGATACCTACTTCCCGGACATGCCTAAACGGAATAATCCTGACAATGATTTACAGATAGAGGTTGAGTACTGCTTGCAGCTGATTGAGTATCTGCGCAGCCATAAGGAACTCGACAGCTTTCTGGCCATCCAAGAGCGCATCAACAACATAGTTGAAAGTCTGGAAGATTTGGAATACGATGGTGAGATAGCGCTTGATAAGGATGCACGCATTGGCCATAAAAGTCCCACGCACACCTTTAACGGCTACAAGACTCACTTGGCAATGGACAAGGATTCGCGCCTTATTACTGCGGGTGTGGTAACCAACGCTTTGGTGGCTGATGGACCTCAGTTGCAAGAACTCATTGAGCAGACTGAGACTGCCGGCGTTGAGGTAAATGCGGTCATTGGTGACACGGCTTACTCGGCAACAGACAACCTGGAAATGTGCAAAGAAAAGGATATCAAACTCTACTCCAAACTCCATCCTATTATCAGTGATGGCACGCGTAAAGACGACAAGGGCTTCTTCCTTAATAAGGATAGTAATCTGATGGTTTGTCCTCAGGGACATCAAGCGCTGCGAAAATCAAACGTTAAATCCTTCCAATATTACAAGGGTAAGAAATACACGAATAACCGCGTTGTGTTTTACTTTGATGTCGAGAAATGTAAGACCTGTCCATTGCGTGAAGGATGCTATAGTGGAGGCAAGCAAAAAACCTACTCAGTCACCATCGAGAAGGACACCCACAAGGAGCATCGGGCCTTCCAAAACACGGATGAGTTTAAGGGATTGTACCGCCAACGGTATCAAATTGAGGCCAAAAATGGCGAACTGAAGACGTGTTACGGATACGGCAAAGCCGAATCGTATGGTCTGCAACGCATGCAACTGCAGAGTGCTATTTCTATCTTTACCTGCAATCTTGAGCGAATACTCCGTTTGATATAATAAGCGGGGATTCGCACTTAGCGCCCTCAATTTTCACCCTCGGTAGACCTCATAAGGCTACCTGAGGCTTCTTTCATCACTTTTTTACAACATTATTTCAAAGATTGCTTTCTACGGAACATCCCCGCAGATAGGCCGTTTGTATCTTCTAAGTCTCAAAAATTCATATAGAATCGGGACTTTTTCAGTGGCCTCTGTCAAGCTACTTCGTGCTATTACAAACGGATGAGGTGGTAATGGCGGGTGCCAAGACCGATTTCTTCGGCATAGCGCAATCCAGCTTGCCAATCGGTATCCGGATGTAGATGATGGAAATGATCCGGATGCTCTGAGCAACAGTCATCCTCAGTAGCGTTGGCAGCAGAGCAGCAGCAAGCATTCTCGGAAGAAGGAGCATCTGCAGAGCAGCAAGCATTCTCGGAAGAAGGAGCATCTGCAGAGCAGCAAGCATTCTCGGAAGAAGGAGCATCTGCAGAGCAGCAGCAGGCATTCTCGGAAGAAGGAGCGAGGTGGAGCTTTTCGGTGAGCATGTTGGAGGTGCGGAGGACGGGGGCTGCATTTACCAAATCCACACAGGCTTGGTCAAGGGCAACGGGGTCGAAGCTGCAAGCGATACCCAAATCCGGCACGATAGCGGCATCGTTGTGGTTCCAGCAATCGCATTCCGGACTCACATTCATGATGAACGCCACATGGAAATGCGGCTTGCCGTGGAGGACCGCTTTGGCATATTCATCAATCTTATAATTGAGAATCGCACTACTCTCGTGGCTACCCACAACCACACCTTCGCTCTTGCAGAGGGCAATGCATTGTCCGCAACCTACGCATTTCGCATAATCAATCTGCGCCTTGCGGTCGATAACGTGGATGGCATCGTGGTTGCAATGGTTCTCGCAAATCTTGCAGCCGATGCACTTGTCTTCCTGAATCCGCGGTTGAGCAGTAGCGTGCATGTCTCGTTTGCCTGCTACACTACCCGACCCCATGCCGATATTCTTGAGCGCACCACCAAAACCGGCTTGTTCATGGCCCTTAAAATGCGTAAGACTGATGATGATGTCCGCCTCGGCAATAGCTGCTCCGATATGCGGCTCCGGGCAGTATTTGCCTTGGATATCGATGATTCGTTCGTCTTTTCCGCGCAGGCCATCGGCAATGATCACATCGGCCCCAGTAGCAATCGGATTGAAACCATTCACCATAGCCGTATGCAGGTGGTCCACGGCATTATGGCGGCTGCCACTATAGAGCGTATTGGCATCGGTGAGAAACGGCTTACCGCCCAGTTCACGAATCATGCGGATGATCACAGCGGCATAGTTCGGACGGATATACGCCAAGTTGCCGTATTCGCCAAAATGAATCTTTACGGCCACATACTTATCTTTAAAGTCGATTTTCTCGAATCCAGCCTGACGCACCATTCGTTCGAGTTTCTGCAGCAGACTATTGCCTGGAGCGGTGCGGAGATTGGTGAAATACACGGTAGATGGAGTCATACTATTCTGAATTTTTGGGGTTAAAAAATGGGATATCATTCACGGTGTTTTCTGCCGTTGGCGTTTGGGGGGAACGAGGGCAATAGCGCATTTCTTCGGCCTACAATCGCTTGGTAAACGCGAGCAGATAGAGGGATGCAAGGCCCATAACGAGGATGGCTCCGAGCGTGGGCAACCAGCCGAGTAGCACGAACGCATCCGATGCAAAACCCATCAAAAGCGGGAAGAGCATGGCGCCAAAGAGGCCGGTAACCATGAGTCCTGCGAGCTCGTTTTCGTGGGCGGGATCGCTGCGAAGTACGCGGGTGAATACGATAATACAGAGGTTCGCGTTTCCAATGCCCGCGAGTGCCAAAGCCAGGTAAAGCATCCATGCGGTATTGCCAACAGCCATCAGGAGCATGCTGAGCGCAAGCATGGCCGACGAGAGCAGGTAAAATTTCTTATCGCTCCAGCGCGCCAAGACAGCCGAGCCGGCAAAGCAACCGATGGTGCGGAAGATGAAGTAAAACGAGGTGGCGAAGCTGGCCTCGGAGAGCGTAAAGTCCAGACGCTCACAAACAGCTTGGGAGCCGTACTGTTGGTGCCGATATCCAATCCTGCCGTGCAAGCAACCGCGATAAAGCAGAGGAACACATAAGGGCTGCGAAGCATCCGGAAGCAGGCAGCCATCTCCGTAGATACGCGTTTCTGTTTGGCGTCCTCATTGAGCACCTCCGCGATGGGGGTGAAATAGAGACAGAGCATGGCCAGTACCGCAACAGCGCAACTGATGGGGAAAATAATCTTCCATCCCCATGGCGTGAGTGCCGCGAGCACAGCCGTAGCACCCCATTGGGCGATGAGCGGCACAATAAACGAACAGATGGCTTTCACGAACTGCCCAAGGGCCAGCGCCGAGGAGAAGCCCTCCGGCCGCACCACGTTGGCCACAAGCGGATTGAGAGACGTTTGCATGAGGGCATTACCTATTCCAAGGAGCGCAAACGCACACACATATATATAGAATCGCGCGGGCTCGAGCGCGGGGATAAGCGTGAGAATAGGCAGGAAAAGCGAGAGGGCCGTTACGCCAAGGGCTATCAAAACGGTCGGTTTGCGGCCGATGCGGTTCATCAGGATGCCCGTTGGAACGGAGATAATGAGGAACCACACGAAAGCTACGGAGATCATGATGCCGCTCAGAGAGTTGTTGAGTTGCAGCTCCGCCTGCACATAATTGGAGCCAATGCCGACCATATCGGCAAAGCCCATCGAGAAAAAACAGAGCATCATCACAAGGAGCGCTCCAAATTTGGTTTTTCTATTCATATTGTGAGAGTTTTCAGTACGATGGATGGCGCGCGAGGGGGTTCGCGGGGAAAGCCCGCTCGATACCGAAGCGCTCCTCCTGCCCAAAGGGATGGGCGGAGGGACTGCCCAGAGGGCAGGAAGTGCGTCACACGCACTTCATATAATAACGCTCAATGCGAAGACAAGAAGCCCCGATGGTCGAGCGGAGGGAAGGATCGAAAGGGAGGGGCGATTAGTCTTTACGGAAGAGGGAACCGGTCATTTCGGCAATCAGCCTACCCTCCTGCGTGCGCACTTCGGTCCGCACGAGTGGCAACTTGCCATCGTGGATCCAGGTGGAGGTGGCGATGAGGGTATCGCCCAGGCGGGCACTATGGATGAAATGGATATTGGCAGCAGTAGTGAGCGCACGGCCGTGCGTCAGTCCGGCCTGACTGAGGTCAGCCAAGGTGAAGATGGCGCCCCCTTGGCAGACGCCTGCCCCATTCAGATGGTGCTCTGTGACAGTCATCTGGGCCACGCCCTCGGCCGTGAGGGCGATGCCATTATTGCGGGCAAAAGCATCGGAGAAATTAAGCTGATCGAGAGTCATAATGAATACGGACACGGAGATACTATAGGGAGGAAACGAGCGGAGGGAGCGCGGAGTGAAATTAAACTCTCCCCCTCCCGAAGGGAAGGGAGAGGGAGAGAGAGGATTATTGATTGTTGACGTACTGCATGTAAGCTGGGTAGAACTCCTCGATGAAGGCATCGAGGCCCAAACGCTCAGCATGCTGAAGGACGAAACTGAGGATAGCAGCTTGCTGCTGAATGGTGCGGTTAACCGTGTTGCGTTGCGAACGATTGAGAGCTTCCCCATAAGCGAGGTACTCCACAGCCGTGTTGGCAACCGAGCGAAGCATACGTTCTGCCTTCTCGGTTTCGCCACAGTAGTGGTAGAGCAAGCCCATCGAAGCCGAAGTGTAATCATACGGGATATTGCACTCGGGGAGCATCTCCTCTGCATAATCGAGCACTTCGATCACTTTCTCTTTCTGGCCTTCTTCGAAGAGCGCCTCTGCCAACTGCATGAACATCATACGATGGGTGCGGCACATGCGCATCAGGTTTTCATCGATATAGATACCCGGCTGGTTCATGTTGCCGTAAGCGAAATGATGCATCATATTGTCGTACATCTTCTCGGTATTCACGCGCGCTTGTCCATCGGGCGAACGCACAGGCGTAACCTGATAAGCGAGACCGGTAAGTTCGAAGTAAGCCTCGAGTCCCTGATAATAATCCGGTCCAACGGTTACCGCATAGTAGATAGGCTGCTTCCAGTTGGCTTGCGAAATCATCTCGAGCTGCATCATCTCCGATTTGGTCAATCGTTTGCCTACCCTAATATCAAGTCTGTCAGCGAGTTGCTCGGGCTGATAACGTCCTTCAAACACGCTTCCGGGCGCATTCACAGCCTCGGAATCCACCTTGATATACAGCTGGCTGGAGGGCAGGAAATTCTCACCATTTCGCTTGGTGCGTGGGTCGTCGGAACGAACGAAATCAAAGGCTTGACGTACATCGATAGGGCCCACCTTATTATCCACCCAAACGACCTCATTCTTGCCAGTCATATAGTCTTTATAGGTCCACGTGATGGGGGCCGCTGGTGCATCGTAATAGGGTCGCTTGAGCTGGTCAATATACCAATCGGTCTGGAGATAAGAGAGGTTGCAAACGCGCAAATCCGTGCCCTCCTCCTCTACTTCCTGATTGTACCACAAGGGGAAGGTATCGTTGTCGCCATTGGAGAAAATGATACCATTCTTCTCGCACGAACGGAGGTAGTTAGCGCCAAAATCGCGGCATGCATATCGTCCGGAGCGGTCGTGATCATCCCAGTTCTGCTGTGCCATGAGTGCGGGCACACCAAGGCAAATGATGCTGACTGCAAAAGCAACAGCCGTTTGTGCTGCTCGATTGTTCTTCACGAGGTTACCGAGCCATTCAGCCAAAGCCATTACGCCCAAACCAATCCAGATGCAGAACGCATAGAAAGAGCCGGCATACGCATAATCTCGTTCGCGCGGCTGCTCGGGCGTTTGGTTCAGATAAAGCACGATAGCCAAACCGGTTAGGAAGAACAGCAAGAAAGTGAGCGTGAAGTTCTCTCCGCCGGCTTTCTTCTTCATCAGCTGGTAGGCGATACCTATCAAACCAAGCAGAAGCGGGAGGAAATAATAGACGTTGTGTCCTTTGTTTTCGCGCAGTTCGGTAGGCAACATCGCCTGGTCGCCGAGGCGGGCGTTGTCGATAAACGGAATACCGCAGATCCAGTTGCCTTTCATCACATCGCCATAGCCCTGAATATCGTTTTGGCGGCCTGCGAAGTTCCAGAGGAAATAGCGCCAATACATCCAATCAATCTGATAGGAGAAGAAGAAACGGAGGTTCTCCGCAAAGGTAGGCACATAGTCGGTTTTCTTCTGCCCGCAATAGTCGTATTGCACCTTGCGTCCCTTGATGTCACCCCAATTCTTATATGCCGCAATATGGCGCTCTTGGCCGGAGTACATACGCGGGAAGACCATCATAAACTCCTTGCGGAATTTATAGGACGTCTTGTAGCCGGTAATGATATACTCATCGCGGTCCTCGGGGTTGTTTTTGGGTGCAGGAGCGTATTGGGCATGTCCCTTTTCTTCCACGGGGATACACATGTTTCCTTTCACTTCGAGCTCCACAGGCGCATTGTAGGTCTGCCCATAGAAGAGCGGACGGTCGCCATACTGCTCGCGGTTGAGGTAATACTTGAGCGAGAAGACGTTATCGGGGGAGTTTTGGTCCATAGGCGTATCCGCATTGGAGCGAATAACGAGGGCTGCATAACTGCTATATCCGATAACGATCACGGTAACCATCAGCACAGCCGTGTTCATCACTCGAGCCGAGAGGAGGTCTTTTTTCTTCAGGAAAAGGCCGGTCAAAAGGAGAATCAGAATGATGCCGATAACGGCACTCTCCATGAGGAAAAGTGCTCCCGAGAGGGCCAATGCGAGCACGAAACTGATATTCATGCGCAGGCGCGATTTCTCTGTATAGGTCTCCACAATCGCCCACACGAGTGCAGCTGCCAAGAGGGAGAGATAGACGTACATACCCGTGTTGAAGCTGCAATGGAGCGTGTTTACAAAGAACAACTCAAACCAACCTGCAATCGTTGGGATACCCGGGATCATACCGTAAAGAATCAGCACGAGGATACCGCACGAAGCGAGGAAAGCGGTAATGGCGCCCTTCCAGCTGAAATCGTAACGGCGGAAATAATACACGAGTACGATAGCCGGAATGGTAAGGAGGTTCAAGAGGTGTACGCCAATGGAGAGGCCCATCAGATAGGCAATGAAAATGAGCCAACGGTCAGAACCTTCTTCGTCGGCCAATTCATCCCATTTCAGGATAGCCCAAAACACGATAGCCGTAAACAACGACGACGACGCATACACCTCGCCCTCTACTGCCGAGAACCAGAACGTATCGGAGAAGGTGTAAGCCAATGCGCCTACCACACCCGAACCGAGGATAGCAACAGCTTGGGCAAGCGTCATCTCCTTGCTCGGGAGAAGCTTACGAGCCAGAGCCGTAATCGTCCAAAAGAGAAACAGGATGGTGAAGGCCGAAGCAAGTGCCGACAGCGCGTTGACGCACATAGCCACGTGGGAAATATCCTTCGCAAAAAGCGAGGCAAAATGGCCCATTAACATAAAGAAAGGAGCTCCGGGCGGATGGCCCACGTCGAGCTTCCAAGCCGAGGAGATGAACTCACCGCAGTCCCAAAACGAGGCGGTGGGCTCAATCGTAAGGAGATACGTAGCAGCGGCAACGGCAAACACCAGCCAGCCTACCAACGTATTCCACAGTTTGAAATTCTTCATACGTTTGTTTATTTTGTTAATATTTTTTCTATGAAATGTGCGATTCACACCCCCATTTCTTTGGGATGATTCCATACAAAAATCGGTCCAATTGAATAAGTATTCAACGGACAAAAATAAAAAAGCCTACAAAGGTACTGCTTTTTTTGGAAATTTCAAAATTTCAGCCGTAAAAAATGCAATTTTCTTTGATAATCATCCAAAATCAGCATTTGAGCGTGATGATATCGCGAATATTGGTGGAGTAGCAAGGCGAAAGGTGTTCGCGCTTACTCACCTGCTCGATATTTCCTGTAGGGATTTGTACGGCCAGCGTAATCGCTCGTTTTCCATACTGGCTGTTGACCTTGTCAATAACTTGTTGCAGTCGGTTGTCTCGCAAGCGATCTCGGTCGTCGAAGAGCGACTGCTGAACCCCCGAATCGGGCGTGATGGAGAGGCAGATGACGCCCGCTCTTTTGAACGCATATCCTGGTCGAAAATCCTTCCGGAAATGGCTGATGACATAGCCGATGAGCTCGGTGGTGTTGCTCGTTGCAGTAGGCAACGTAATCGTGCGATGGAGGAAGCAGATGGGCTCATCCAAACGAAAACGCGAGGTCTCCGCAAAGAAAAGAATCTGCTTGCAGACGGAGTGTTGCTGCCGGAGTTTGCTTGCGCAGGAAGACACAAAATCCGCCAAGCATTTCTCGAGCATGCCCCTGTCAGAAATGGCTTGTGCAAACGTGCGGGTTTGGGCAATCGACTGCTTGGCCTCCACTTCGGAGAAGGTGATTTCGTCGTAGCCGTTGAGTTCACGCCATGTACGCCAACCAGGGAGGTTGAAGAGGTTGCGCACAAACACCTCATTCAGTTGCGCAAAATCGAGGGCAGTAGTGAGCCCCAACTGCTGGCATTTCTTCATGGTTTGCCTGCCTATTCCCCACACGTCTTCGAGCGGAAAAAGGGCAAGCGCTTTCTCGCGTTGTTCGCGACTGATGATGCCGCAAGCGCCCTTGTAGCCGGGGTATTTCTTGGCGAATTTGGAGGCCATCTTGGCGAGCGTTTTGGTAGGAGCAATGCCAATGGAAACGGGAATGCCAATGCCTTTCTGAATCTTCTTTACGAGTTGCTCGCAATAGGTTTTTTGTTCGGCTTCTGCCACATGGTCGAGCAGGAGAAACGCCTCGTCGATGGAGTATTGATAAAGCCGCTCCGTATGAGCCGAAAGGATGCTCATCACGCGGTTGGAAAGGTCGCCATAGAGGGAGAAATTCGAGGAGAAACAGACTATGCCATATTGTTTCACAAGGTGCTTTATTTCAAAAAGCGGAACGCCCATTTTGATACCCAACTGCTTAACTTCGTTGCTACGCGCCACCACACATCCATCGTTGCCGCTCAATACGACCACAGGCTGCTTCTGCAAATCGGGCCGAAACACCCGTTCGCAGGACACGAAGAAATTATTGCAATCCACGAGCGCGTACATTTTTTGCTGTTTTTGAGCATTCTTTTTTTTCGGTATGATGGGCGCTTTTCTGCCCTTTGAGCCTCCTTTCTTCCTCCACGCATCCATAACGCATCTAGCTTGTATCTGGCTTCCATCGTGCTTGCAAATAAGCTAGATACAAGCTAGATACAAGCTAGATGCACGTGCGATGGTCGAACGATGGTCGAACGATAGTCGAATGACGGTCGAATGGCGGTCGTATGACCGGCAAATGGAGAGAGATGCGTTTTTTAATGCGTTTTATGGATGGAATAGGTGATGACGCCCCAAATGATGAGCGACTCTTCTTCCGTCACTTTGATAACCGGAAATTCGGGGTTATGGGGGATGAGCAACACCACATTGTTGGCGGCATCATATCGGTATTCTTTGAGCGTAAATTCGCCATCTACACAAGCGGCTACATAATCGCCATCTCGTGGATCAATGGATCGGTCCACAACCACAAGATCGCCATCGAAAATGCCGGCATCGCGCATGGAATCGCCCTGAATGCGGGCGTAAAAAGTGGTCTCAGGATGCCTCACAAGCTCATGCGTAATGTCAATCCTGTCCCCCGCATAATCGGCTGCGGGCGAGGGAAATCCTGCGCGAAGAGCTTCTGCTAATGGCAACTCCAACTCTTCGAGAGTGGCCGGGGTTAGTTGAGTCAGTTTATTTTCCATAATTGGCCACAAAAATACTACATTATTTCGAAATATGCAACACTTGAGCGTTTTTTCGGCAGAAAAATACGTTTTTTTTTGCTCGTTTTGGATTTTTTTCGTAATTTTGCAGTCGTATCGTGCGCGAGTGCGCATATGCGCCAACAATAATAGGTATATGAACATAGAAAATCGCATAATAGCCATCGTAGGTTTGGGGTATGTAGGACTGCCTCTGGCCATTGAGTTTGGCAAGAAATATCGGGTGATAGGCTTTGACGTGAATGCCGCTCGTGTAGCCGAATTGCAGCGGGGTGAAGACCACACGCTCGAGGCTGATTTGGCAGGCATGCAGCAGGCTCGGACGCTCTATGAAGAGGGCCATGAGAAAGGGTATGAGGAGGGTCACGTGAAAGGGCTGACCTTCACTTCTGACCCCGAGCAACTCCTGCAAGCCAATACGTATATCGTGACGGTCCCTACACCTATCGACCGCTATAATGCCCCCGACTTGACGCCCCTCTTGTCGGCCTCTTCGATTATTGGCAAAACGCTCCGCAAAGGCGATATCGTGATTTATGAATCAACCGTTTACCCGGGTTGTACGGAGGAGGAATGCGTGCCGGTTCTTGAGCAGCATTCAGGGCTCCGGTATAATCAGGATTTCTTCTGCGGTTATTCGCCCGAACGTATCAACCCCGGCGATAAGATTCATACGCTCACCACGATTCGCAAAATCACTTCGGGCAGCACCCCCGAGGCGGCCGACCTTATTGATGCGCTCTACAACAGCATTCTCCTAAACGGCACCCATCGTGCGCCCAACATGAAAGTGGCAGAGGCGGCCAAGGCGGTGGAAAATGCACAACGAGACGTAAATATCTCGTTTATGAACGAGCTCGCGCTTATCTGCGACCGCGTGGGGATTGATACCAACGACGTGATTGATGCCGCCGGAACGAAATGGAATTTCCTCAAATACCGTCCGGGACTCGTAGGCGGACATTGCATTTCCGTAGATCCCTACTACCTTGCGCACAAAGCCAAAGCGCTCGGATACGACACCAAAGTGATTCTTTCTGGACGAGCGGTCAACAATTCGATTGCCAAGTTCATTGCCGACAAGACCATCAAACTGATGATCCGAAAGGACCACAAAATCAACAACGCCAACGTGCTTATTTTGGGCATTACCTTCAAGGAAAACTGCCCCGATTGCCGCAATACGAAGGTGGTGGATATCGTGAAGGAACTCGAGGATTTCGGTTGTCGAGTGGATATCTGTGACCCTTGGGCTTCGGAGGAGGGCGTAAAGAAAGAGTACGGCAGAGAGCTGATTCGGGAAGTGGATCCGGCAAAGCCGTATTCGGCCGTGATCGTGTGCGTAGCGCATGAGCAGTTCAAGCATTTTGACTTCCAAAAATATGCCGAACAAGGGGCCGTCATTTTTGATGCGAAGAATATTGTTGACCGCCGCTTGGTGGATGGCCGACTCTGATTTTGCAGTTCATTTGATAGGGCATTTACGAAGATACCTTTTCGGAAAACTGTCGTACAAATAAAATCGAATATATCGGACAACTTACGTGACGGATAAGATCGAACATATCGGGAAACTTACGTGACGGATAAAATCGAACATATCAGAAAACTTTCGTGACGGATAAGATCGAACATATCGGAAAACTTTCGTGACGGATAAGATCGAACATATCGGGAAACGCGATGTAGCGTGGAGTTATGCTTCTGCCATTTTTATGGTGGGAGCCGGACTGATTCTGCTGCCGTTTATCCTCCATACGATGCAAGCCGAGACGGTATATCTCTGGAATATATTCCAAGGAATCACGGCTTTGGTGCTGCTTCTGGACTTCGGTTTTCGTCCGTCGTTTGCCCGAAATGTGAGTTATATTTTCTCGGGCGTGAAGCATCTTCAGGTGGAGGGTGTGGAGCGAATAGACGATTTGGCAGCCGAGGTGGATTATTCGCTACTCAAATCGAGTCTCAGAGCCATGAAACGTTTCTACGGCTGGATGGCGCTCGTGGTGCTGATTGTATTGGCTACTGCCGGTACCGCCTATTTCCTATATATTTTATCGCGTTACTCGGGCGATAAGCAGAATGCGCTCTGGGCGTGGGGATTGCTCATTCTTATCAATTGCTATAATCTCTACACCTTTTATTACGATGCACTCCTCACCGGAAAAGGCTATATCAAACGTTCGCAACAGATTACTATTCTTGGGCAAACGATCTATATCCTCGTGGCGATTGGGCTGCTGTATGCGGGGGGCGGATTGGTGTCGATTGTAGCAGCACAACTGCTTTCTACCCTCGTGAGACGCGTGCTCGCTTTCCGCGTTTTCTTCACAAAAGAGCTCAAGCAAAAACTTCGTGAAGCCAAGGATACCGACTCGCAACAAAGCCCCCAAGAGGTGCTTCGCGCCATCAGTCCGAACGCCATCAAGATTGGGCTTACGGGTTTGGGCGGCTTCCTTGTGCAGAAGTCGGCATTACTGCTCGGAGGTGTGTATATCCCGCTCGCAACCATGGCCAGTTATGGTATCACTTTGCAGGTGATGGATATTCTCGTAAGGTGCAGCGAGGTGTTTTACCAATCCTACACACCCAAGTTGGCGCAATGTCGTGCGGAAGGCAACCTCAAACAGCTCAAGCATTACTACAAACTGAGCATCGGCAGCCTTGTGCTGATTTTCGTAATGGGCGGCATCGGGTGGATTTTCTTGGGCGATTGGGCACTCAATCTGATTCAGAGCGACACCCATTTCGTGAGCACATCTATGCTGATTGCCCTGCTTGTGATCAACCTGCTCGAACACAATCATTCGGTAAGTGCAGGCTTCATCATGGCCGACAACAAAATACCATTTTTCATCCCCTCTCTCCTCAGCGGAGCCGCTACCCTACTCCTCCTTTGGCTGCTGCTCGGACCGATGCAAATGGGCATGTGGGCACTTGTAATAGCACCCGGATTGGCGCAACTTGCGTATCAAAATTGGAAATGGCCAAGTGTGGTCATTCGTGAATTAAAAAACGTTTAATCATCTCTGTATCAATAAGTTGAATACCCCACTTTTCATAGCAAAACGGATGTACTTCTCGCAAGATGGCGAGAGGAAACACATGTCGCGACCGGCCGTAAGAGTGGCCGTAGCTGGGATGGCTGTGGGGTTCATCGTGATGCTCCTTACGCTCGCCATTGCGCTCGGATTCAAGCAGGAGGTACGCAATAAAATCATTGGTTTCGGCAGCCATATTCAGGTGGTGAATTTTGATAACAACAACACCTATCAGATGCAGCCCATCGTAGCCTCTGACTCGCTTATCGAAGCCCTTCAAGAGGTGCCATACGTAACGAGTGTGGAGCGCTTTTGCACCAAGCCCGGCATCATCAAGACCGACGACGCGTTTCAAGGCATTATCATCAAAGGACGCGAATCGCACGGACGCGATTTCTTCGAGCAGAACCTCGTGGAAGGTCACATGCCCAATAAAACCAACGAAGTGCTTATTTCTGCCAGTTTGGCACAGCTGCTTAAACTCAAAACTGACGACCGTTTCTTCTGCTATTTCATCGACTCCGATGTACGAGCAAGACGATACACTATCACCGGTCTTTACGATACCCGTTTCTCGGATTACGACGAGATGTTCGTGATTGGCACCATGGCCGAAGTACAGCATCTTTGCGGATGGGAAGGCGATGAAGTGTGCGGTATAGAACTGCTCCTGAGCGATTTCAGCAAACTCTACGAAGCCGCTGATAATGTGTATGATATAACGGCCAATAGGCCCGACTCCATGGGCAATATGCATTACACCCAAACGGTGGAAGAACTCAATCCTGCCATCTTCTCTTGGCTCCGATTGCTCGACATGAACGTTGTGATTATCATCATCCTGATGCTCTGCGTTTCGGGCTTCTGCATGATTTCCGGACTCATCATTCTGATACTCGATAGTGTGCAGATGATTGGTTTGATGAAAGCCCTTGGGGCGACCGACCGAATGCTAAGGAAGACATTCTTATACGAAGCCTTCTTCCTTATTGGAAAGGGTATGATTTGGGGAAATTTCATTGGTGTGAGCCTTTGTTTGCTACAATATTTCTTCCATATCATCCCGCTCGATTCGGCTACGTATTACGTGAGTTATGTGCCCATCGCCCTTCATCTTGGCGCTTGGATACTGCTGAATATCGGCACCCTGCTATTGTCGATGCTCGTGATGCTTGGCCCTTCCGCTATCGTGAGCAAAATATCGCCTGCCAAGGTTATGCATTTTGAATAAACAACTCTCACAACTGCAATATCTCAACTGCAGTAATATTTATTGCCGCAATATTTTGCTGTTTCATTCAAACAACTGCTGAAACATGAAATTTTTTACAGACATACAGATTGGCAAATCGTCTGAGCCGATTGAGCATTCGGAGCAAATCCTGATGCTCGGCAGTTGTTTTGCAGAAAATATGGAAGCGAAATTCGCGAATGGAGGATTCCGCGTTTGCTGCAATCCGTTCGGCACGCTCTACAACCCCATGAGTATTGCGGCTTGCTTACAATCTCTGCTTGATGGAAAGCATTTTTCAGCAGAAGATTTACGCTTCTCCGGCGGCCTCTACCACTCCATGCTCCACCACGGCAAATTCTCTTCTGCCGATGCGGAAGACTGCCTCGGGATGGTCAACGAGAGTATCGATAAAGGACGGATGTTTTTGCTGGAAGCCGACCGACTGATCCTCACCTGGGGAACGGCTTGGGTATATGAAATGGAGGGACAAATCGTGGGGAATTGCCACAAACTGCCCGCCTCCTGTTTCCTCCGCAGGCGACTCGCTATTGAGGAGATTATCCGCACCTACTCCATACTCTTTCAGCATCCGCTCATGCGGCAAAAAAAGGTGCTGATTACCATTTCGCCTATCCGCCATATCAAAGACGGACTCCACGAGAATCAGCTCTCGAAAGCGACCCTCCTTTTGGCGGCCGAGCAACTCGTGCAGCAAGAGAATTGGACGTATTTTCCCGCTTACGAACTGATGCTTGATGAGCTCAGAGACTACCGTTTTTATGCGGCCGATATGGTGCATCCTTCGCCCGTGGCTATCGATTATGTTTGGGAGCGCTTTGCGCAAACGCAACTCTCTCCTAATGCACAATTGGCAGTCAAAGAATGCGAGCCTTATTTCCTCAGTCTTGCGCATCGCCCTCTTCACCCCGATTCGACTGTATATCAGCAATTTATAAAGCAGATGCAAGATCGAAAGCAGGCACTCTCTGTGAAATATCCATACCTTCATTTCGAAGAAAAATAAATCACACATACATACCTTCATTTCAAAGAAAAACAATAAAATACACAAAATATGAAAAAATTCTTTATTATGGCTGCTATTGCATTAGCCGCTGCCGGATGCAGCACTTCAAGCCAAACGGACGAAAAGCCCATTGGGCCTACGCCTTTTGCAGAGCTCCCCAAGTCGCAATATGGCGACGATTACCTCACGCCTGAAGCCCTTTGGGCGATGGGACGTATCGGTGGAGCCGACATCCATCCCACTACGGGCCACATCATTTACAGCGTAACCTATTACAGCGTGAAGGAGAACCGATCCAACTCCGAGTTGTTCGTGCTTCCCACAGGCGCAACCGAGCCTATTCAGCTTACGTTTGACAACAAATATCAAGGCACGGCTCATTGGATGAGCGAAACCGAAATCAGTTATATCTCAACGGAATCGGGTAGCGCGCAAGTGTGGAAAATGGCGCTCACGATTGATGGCAACAATGCCAAAGCAGGTAAAGCTGTGCAACTGACCGATTACGAAGGCGGTATCGATGATTATGCCTTTTCGCCAGACTTCAAAAAGCTGCTTTTCGTGAGCCAAGTCAAGACCGTTGAGCAGACGGCTGATGTGTATCCCGACTTGGATAAAGCTTCCGGCCATTTCCATAACGATTTGATGTACAAGCATTGGGATGAATGGACCGAGACGGCTCCCCACCCATTTGTGGCTGAGTTCGATGGCAAGCAAATCAGCCAAATCAAGGACCTGCTCGAAGGCGAGAAATACGAGTCGCCGATGAAACCCTTTGGAGGTATCGAGCAACTTGCTTGGTCGCCTGATGGCAAGTATATTGCTTACACCTGCCGCAAGAAAACCGGTTTGGATTATGCCGTTAGCACCAATTCTGATATCTATCTATGCGACCTTCAGTCGGGCGAGACGCGTAACCTGACCGAGGGCATGATGGGCTACGATATCAATCCGGCTTTCTCGCCCGATGGCAGCATGATCGCTTGGCAATCGATGGAGCGCGATGGCTATGAATCAGATCAAAACAGACTGATGGTGATGACGCTCGCGAATGGCGAAAAGTCGTTTGTCAGCCAAGCATTCGAGTCGAGCGTTGATCAGTTTATTTGGCTGAACAACAGCGAATTAGCCTTCGCAGGCGTGTGGCACGCGCTCGCGCATATATATACGGTCAACCTGAAAGGAGAGATTAAAGAACGCACGCAAGGGCAGTACGATTTCTCCATTTGCGGACTTTCGGCTGATAATCAGCTCCTTTGCAAGCGCCATTCCATGCGTGAGCCCGATGACCTCTATATGCTGAATCTCAACTCAGATGAACTCACCCAACTCACCCGCGTCAACAACGATATTCTCTCTAATCTCACTATGGGCGAAGTGGTGCCGAGATGGCAAACGACTACCGATGGCAAGCAGATGCTTACTTGGATCATCTATCCTCCGCATTTTGACCCAAACAAGAAATACCCCACCCTGCTCTATTGCGAAGGCGGTCCGCAATCGCCCGTTTCGCAGTTCTGGAGCTATCGATGGAATTTCATGATGATGGCTGCCAATAATTACATTATCGTAGCCCCCAATCGTCGTGGTCTTCCCGGTTTCGGGAACGAATGGAACGAAGCCATTTCTGGTGATTATGGCGGACAATGTATGCGTGATTACCTTACAGCTATCGACGAGTTCGTGGCTGCTGAACCCTATGTGGATAAAGAGCATTTGGGTTGTGTAGGCGCTTCGTTTGGCGGATTCTCCGTATATTGGCTCGCAGGTCACCACGATAAGCGTTTCAAAGCATTTATCGCTCACGACGGTATCTTCAATATGGAGATGCAGTATCTCGAGACGGAAGAGAAATGGTTTGCCAACTGGGATATGGGTGGCGCTTATTGGGATAAGAATAATCCGATAGCGCAACGCACGTTCGAAAACTCGCCCCATCGCTTTGTGGATAAATGGGATACCCCTATTCTCTGCATCCATGGCGAGAAAGACTACCGCATTCTTGCTAACCAAGCTATGGCTGCATTCGATGCAGCTAAAATGCGCGGAATAGAAGCCGAACTGCTCATCTTCCCCGATGAAAACCATTGGGTGCTCAAACCCCAAAATGGCATTCTCTGGCAGCGCCGATTCTATAATTGGCTTGATCGTTGGCTCAAATAATTGCAGGTATTCGTGCTTTGCAAATGCCTTGATTATAGTATGACGCCTAATTCATGTATTAGCGAATGTACTTGTTTGTGCTTTCAATCAAATAACGAATTTTTCCTTAATATTCACCATCGGATAGTATGCTGATTATCAGCATGTTGCCGAACAGTCAGCATCCTATTCTGATGACAAATCGTATAATCACTAAACTATAAATTATGAAACATCTTTTTAATTTTACAGTTCAGCATGCCAATGTGGATGCTTCTCGTCACATGCGATTATGTGACCTCGAGCACTATATCCTGGAGGCAGCAGGCATGAGCGCAAGCCGTTTTGGCTTAAAGACTGACATGCTCGTTGAGAAGTACAATGCTACTTGGGTACTCACCCGACTGACTATCGTAGCCGACTATTTGCCAACCTATGATGATGAAATCATCGTAGAGACATGGATAGAGGGTAATGCCCACATGTTCAGCATGCGTAATTTCCGCATCTATCTGAAGAAGGGCGAAGAGAAGTTCCTCATCGGCAAATGTTCTTCGGTTTGGACACTCATCAATCTTACCACTCGTGCAGTCGATACGGCTGCTTTCCACGATCCCGTATGGGAAGGTATCATCGATGGCGAGAAGCTCAATCTCCCGCGTGCGAAACGTCTTGGCACCATCGAAGAACCTACTTCGGAAATGCCCCACACCATCCACTATACGGACCTCGATTACAACAACCATTGCAATTCCATCAAGTATTTGCAATTTATGCTCAATGCCGACGACTCGCTCACCGGCATCTACCCTATTCGCCTCGATATGAACTACGCCAAAGAGGTCCACAAAGGAGATGCCATTCGTGTGCAAGTTCAGGAGCAGCCGGATGCGATTCAGTATTGCATCCTGACCCCTTCGGGCGAAATCTCCTGCACGGCTCTGCTTACTAAATTATAAGATGGTTTTTCTAAGACTATACTACTAATATGGACTCCCTCGCCGAAGAAATTCTCCATCACATTGCCTCTGAAGCCTCGCGCATTCAGCATCAGTTTCAGCGGCCACTTACCCCCGAGCAGCTCTTCTTGCAAATGAAGCGGTCAGACGTGGCCGAAGAGATTGAGGACTTGTGCAAAAAAGTGCAAGCCATCAACCATCCAGCTGATGATAAGCCTTACACATCCGAAGAGATTCGCATTCGTCCAAATGCACTCGAATGCGATGTCGTCCGATTCCAGAACAATAAAGATAAATGGATTGCCTTTGTTGGTCTCAAAGACGGCCGACCTTACGAGATCTTCACCGGTTTGGCTGACGACGAATATGGCATCATGTTGCCCAAGTCGGTTACTCATGGCAAAATCATTCGAGCCCTCAATGATGATGGTTCACATCGATACGATTTTCAGTTTGTTAACACGCGTGGTTTCAAGACGACAGTCGAGGGCTTGTCGTATCGTTTTGATCGCGTTTTCTGGAATTACGCCAAGTTGATTTCAGGCGTACTTCGCTATGGTATGCCCGTTGATCAGGTAATCAAATTGCTCACTTCTCCCCAAATGGACAATGATAATATCAACTCCTGGATCAATGGTGTATGCAAAGCACTCAAGCGCTATGTACGCCACGAGGGAACCTTATTTTAGAAGGTAGTTTTCTTCGGTTTTGAAGATTTTTAATTTTGGGTACTTCCTCAATTATTAGAGATTTTCTTATTAAGGAAATTGAGCAAATTAGCCAATAGTCTCCATCTTTAGCAGTAAAAAAAATCAGGTCATTCCTTAGCTGGGATGACCTGTTTCTTTAGAGCGGCGTATGGGAGTCGAACCCACCTCCTAGGCTTGGGAAGCCCATGCACTACCGATGTGCTAACGCCGCAATGCGCTCTTTCTAAAAGCGAGCGCAAAATTACTAATAAAATTTGATATATGCAAATTATTCTTCTTCAGAATGCACAAAAAAACGAAATAAGTGCTCTTTTGGGGCAAAAATTTGCAATATTCTACATTTTTTGTATTATTCTTTCGGTAAATCATCAGCACTTGCCGGCCATGGATTTTCAATAATTCCCATCATATTGCGCATCGAAGCATGCGACTCTTGCAGCATACGCTCTACGTCTTGCTTGCGAGGCTGACTCTTATCCGGGAAGATTGGTTCACCTATTTCTACGGTTATGAGTGGCTCGTTGGCCTTGCCAAACAACTTAAATATTCCTGTACGTTCGCGATACGTTATTGCACATGGAAGAATAGGCATCTGATATTTATATGCCATCGTAAACGCTCCCTTTTGGAACGGACGAAGAGGCGTATAATATGGCCATTTGCTCATCTCTGGGAAGATATGAAAACAATAGCCTCTACGATGAAACTCATCAAACGCCTCGTTGAACTTCTTCATGGCAGAGAGACCCTCTTCAGCTGGCGGAATGGGTATTCCACCTACTACTTTGAGCCAGAATTGATTGCTTGTTTCAAAGTTTTTCTGAAACATTGGAATCTTTACGGTATGTTTTGCACCGATGGCCAATAATACCGACTCGCAATCATGCGGAAGGGTATGGTTGGCGATGGAGATATAGCCGCCCGCGAGTTCTTTCTTATACTTTTTCAAAATAGTTCGGCCCTTAAAGCGCAAACCCGTATTCAGCCGCAAGTATATCCGCTCTGCAAAATTGAGCACAAGAAGGTGCATCGTGCAGGTCAGAAAGCGGTATTTCAAACTATTATCCACAAAAGGATAATGCTCGTCCACTTTGCAGACACGATCATACGTAGGCTTATACATTCTTACGTACGGATCTTTCTCATCGTATGTAAGGCCCATATCCGGCACATACACACCTTCTTTCACTTTGAAATTCTTCATATCCATCAAATTTTTGGATTCCTATATGGTGGAAAATTATTTCATCAACTTTTGGGATTCCTCTATATGGTGAGAGATATTATATCAACTGTTTGGATTCCTCTATATGGTTGAAAATAGCATTCACCAACGTTTGGTTGAATAATATGAGCCGTTATTAGCAACAAATAAACCGAGCTCCTACTCTGCGAGCAGCCTCACCATCCGTTTTGTCTCTATCGCCTATTACCAGGGTCCTGGAAGCCGTAACCTTCAGCATTTTCAGAAGGGCTTCCATAGACTCTTTGCAGGGTTTTGCGCCCCCCAGTTCGGAGGCACATATGGCAAAATCCAATTGCGAAGCGTCGAATCCCAAGATGGCAAACTTCTCCGCCATCATCTCGTAATCGGAATATACAACTACCTTAGCCCCTGTCGCTTTGGCTTTCTCCACAAGAGGCTGCACCCAATCGCTAAGCCGATAATACCGCTGGATTACCTTCAGCATAGTAGGCAGATAATGGGTAAAATACCACTTCTTCGCATGTTTGGGAGAAAACGGCATCCATTGCGCTATTTTCCAGAAAAACGACTGATAGAAAGCATCTTGGCTCTCATAATGCCTACCGGCAATCCAAGTGCGCGCAATACGTTCGCCAGCCAATTCGAGTAAATGACAACGGTCACCCACCATCATGTGCCACACCATATGTGGCTTCTGATAGAGGGTGCCATCCAAGTCAAGAACCACCGCATCAAAGTCGGTGAAGGGTATAGTGTTTATGTCAATCATTTGTTGTTTTTATTGCGCTGAGCATTGCGTTCTTTACGCTTCTGCTGACGCTCATTTCTACGCTCTTGGCGCTCAGCTTGACGAGCGGCTCGACGTTCGCGACCTTCATCAATGCGTTCGTCTAATCGTTCTGCCACTTCGGCAATCCTATCACCAAACTTGGTGCGGCTGTCGAGAATGCGCTCAATCAACTTAAACTTACCTCTTCGCGCTTCGTCTTGCATCAAGAGGTTGAACTTAAACTGCCCATCGCGGAAACCATCGCGCAAGCAAGCGGCCTTAAAGCGGGAGTACGCATTCGACATCAGGATATGTGCCTCAGGCTCGTGCAGACGGAAAGAAGCGCGCTTGGAGTCGTATTCCATATTGATCTTCATCAGCTCCTTATCCACTTCAGCGGCCAGCAGATCGGCTTCTTCTTGCGTAATTTCCTCGTTGACAAATTCAAAGTAGAAATGATATTTGCTCTCGCTAATATCTGCGAATCCCACAAAGAACTTGGTTTTTAAGCCGGTCGTCTTCTCTGCCGCATGTACTGCATCAATAAACTGCGTTTCATACAGCTTCTCGCCCGTAAGCGATACGATACCATTGACCTTGGATACCATGTGGATAGTAGGTGTATTCTTATACTTGCCTCCTACCTCTATCAAGTCGTTCATGTTGTAGCGGAAGAGACCGCTGTAAGTGGTCACGTATGCGCAATAGCGTTTACCGATCTCGAGCTCATTAATCTGAAGGAAATGCTTGTGGGGCGACTGAATCTCACTCTCCTCCACAAACTCATAGTAGTGCATGTGCGGGAACAATACCGATTCGTTGGTATCATCAAGCGAGAAGCCGAATCGGCATTCGGTAGCAATATATCCGAGCTCCTGATAAAACGTTTCGTTCCAGTCAAATGCATCCATATACTTCTCCATATAGATCTTCGTATTGCCGCATTTCCAAGTAGAGAGGTACTGTAAATGAGGCCAATAATCTTTCGGAAGAAGCTTGCCATCGGGCTTTTGCTGAAGAAGTGTCCTCAGTTCGTTGGCGCGAGCCGGATTGGCTTTGAGATAGGGCTTGAGTTCTTCGCGAATCTCGGGCTCGATATGGAATGCTTCTGAAATCTCGCCACGCTCAATATCCGCAATCATCTCGTTGAGATGTTCATCTACCGTACGCATCAGCTCGAGGATGGTAGAAGGGTTGGCCGTTGCCCAAAGGGTCACGTCTTTATACTGAATAGCCATGAGCATGAGCGTATAGTTGCGGGCGGTATAATCACCAATCGACATTACGCAAGCAGGGGCTGTATAATGCTTCTTGATGATACTTGGAATATCGCGTACTAATACGCCACTTACGGAGCCAAATAACGTGCCATCCGGCGCATAGCCTTCCACTTCTTTGCCCACGATGGGGAAAATGTGACCACCGAAAATCTTATTTCTGTGTTTTACGAAATTCCAAGTCCAAATATGCGACATCTTGCCATACACATCCTTCAGATATTTATGCGTCATCGGTACCCATTTAGGTTCCGAAGTCGTACCACTCGTAGTAGCATACATATCCGGCTTGCCGGGGAAAAGAATATCCTTTTCGCCGTTCTTGTGGCGCTCAACGTAAGGGCGTAAAGCCTCAAAATCGTTAGCGGGCACATAGAGTTGATACAAGCGAAACAGGTCTTCAGCAGTAGTAGCCGACAGAATGACGTCAAAATGATGCTCTTTGCCATACACGGTATCGCGCGAGAGCGTAAGGATGTCACGTAGTGTTTTCTCAGCAGAATGACGAGGATGACGTGACCAGAAGCGTAAACGAAGCGT
This sequence comes from Bacteroidales bacterium, assembly GCA_022784645.1. Taxonomy (GTDB): domain Bacteria; phylum Bacteroidota; class Bacteroidia; order Bacteroidales; family Paludibacteraceae; genus Colicola. The sequence continues at coordinate 13,371 of JALFZG010000035.1, read as the reverse complement.
CTGTGAGCCGCCAAGAAGCGCCAGTACTGCATTAATCAGATACGGATAGGGCAAGCCCTCACCCGGTCTGCGATTTGTTGATTTCATTCGTTATAGTATTTGTGTTTATATAGATGCGGTCAGTCAATGCACTATTGCACTCACTGACCCCATTTTAGTCCTTCAAGACGTACTTAAGGATCTCTTGATGACGCTCTTCATGCTGAGCAAGCACATTGGGCTTGAAGCGAGAAGCGTCTTGACCGGTACGATTGATGATGCCCGTTTTCCACATTTGGAAAGAGTGCTCCTGAAGGCGGAAGACTTGCGCATCTTTGAGGCGGAAAGAGTTGCGCTTAGCCTCATATTCGATGTTGGCTTTCTTTAGGTTTTTATCCACCTCTTGGGCAAACTTCTCCGCAGCCTCTTGGCTGGTCGCTTGATCCGTAAACTCAAACAGCCAATCGTAGCAACTCTTAGGCAGATTCGCATAACCGCAGAAGTAATTGAGCGGCATCTGCAGATCCTGCTCTGCTTTCTTTACGGCATCTACAAACTGCCCCTCATACAGTTTCTCACCCGTGATCGTAACGATACCATTCACTTTAGAAACCATGTGTACACGAGGCGTAGTGCCAAAGAGCGGCTCGGATGCCATCAGGATATCGTTCATATTGTAGCGATATAAACCTGAGAAGGTCGTCACGAACGGACAATACATTTGTCCGGGAACCAATTCATCCAACTGATAGAAGCGTGCCTTAGGATCATCAAACTCCTCGGCTTTCTTAAACTCATAGTAATGCATATGAGGGAAGAGTACCGTCTCGTTGGAATCATCGAGCACCAAGCCCGCACGACATTCGGATGCGAAATAAGCAAACTCTTGATAGAACATATCATCAGGGAACGTGCCCTCGAGCTTATCCAGATAAATCTTCGTATTGCCGCATTTCCAGGTCGTAAGCAACTGAAGTTGAGGCCAATAGAGCTTGGGCGTAACCGTGCCGTACTTCTTCTTCAGCTCGCGAAGTTCATTTGCACGCTCCGGATTTGGCTTCAGGTAAGGCTCTACTTCTTTGCGGATATCAGCCGGAACCTCTATCTTATGCGAGAGCGTTCCGTGCTCGATATCATCGCAGAAATCGTCGAACCAAATATCTACATTATGCTGCATCTCCACCATCGTAGAAGGGTTAGCCGTAACGCACAACGTCACATTGCGCTCGATAGACATACGCATGAGCGTATAGTTGCGAGCAGTATAATCTTCAATATTATATACACACGATGGGCAGGTGTATAGTTTCTTTACGAATCCCGGGCAACGCGCTTGCGTAAAACCGCTTACCGAACCGTAAATGGTGCCATCTTCCGTATAGCCCTCAATCTGTTTGCCCACAACAGAAGTAATCTTACCTGCATACACTTTCGGCCGAACGTGGAGGAAATTGAAGAGCCATGTTTTATTCATCTTTCCGTAAATATCGCTGAGATATTTCTCGGAAATAGGAATCCATTTTGGCTCACCGGTAGCGCCTGAGGTGGTAGCATATAGCATCGGACGACCTTGGAAAAGTACATCAGCCTGACCGGCTTTCATCTTGTTGACGTACGGACGAAAATCCTCGTAATCAGTAGGCTTTATCGCCTGTTGATAACGAGCGAAGAGTTCGTCGGCTGTAGCAGCCTCCAGAATGGCATCAAAATGATGCTCTTTTCCGTACTCCGTGTTTTTACCATACTCTAAAATCGCGCGAAGCGTTTTTTCTTGTTCTTTACGAGGATGTTTCGAAGCCTTCTTCAGCTTCAAATATTGAATACCACCAGCAATGCCCAGCAGAAAATTGGGCACAATTGGACATGTAAGTTTTTCCATTTTATTCTGTTTTTGAGTGTTTCTTTATTTTCGTTAGCAAAAACTATACCAAACGAGAAGCGACATCAGTTTCATCGAAAAATGCGTAGAGAAATTACAAAAATCCGGCATTTTTAGGAAGAACTCGTAAATTTTTCAGCAAAATTACGAAAAAATTTTGATATACAAAAATTTTGTAGTACCTTTGCCGAAAAATTTAACCAATTTTTAGAATCTATGGATCGTGATAACCAAATTTTTGACATTATCCGCCGAGAGCGGGAACGTCAGATGAAAGGCATCGAACTCATTGCGTCCGAGAATTTTGTATCGGATCAGGTGCTTGAAGCAATGGGAAGTGTTCTTACCAATAAGTATGCTGAAGGCTACCCAGGTCATCGCTATTATGGCGGTTGTGAGGTAGTAGATGAGGCTGAAAACATCGCTCGCGATCGTCTGAAAGCCCTCTATGGTGCAGCTTATGCCAACGTACAACCGCACTCGGGAGCACAAGCCAATATGGCCGTGTTCATGGCCTGCCTGAAGCCTGGTGATAAGTTCCTCGGTCTTAACCTGTCACATGGCGGTCACCTCTCGCATGGTTCACCAGTCAATTTCTCTGGTCTCGTATTCCAAGCCTTGGCTTACAACGTAAAGGAAGCAGACGGACGTGTGGATTACGATGAACTGGAGACTATCGCACGTGCAGAAAAACCACGCCTTATTATTGCAGGCGCGAGCGCATATTCGCGCGAGTGGGACTATGCCCGCATCCGCAAAGTGGCTGACGAGATAGGTGCTATCTTCATGGTAGATATGGCTCATCCTGCAGGCTTGATTGCAGCCGGATTGCTCGATAACCCAGTGAAGTATGCACATATCGTAACGACTACTACCCATAAGACCCTCCGTGGTCCTCGTGGTGGTGCCATCATGATGGGCGAAGACTTCCCCAACCCATGGGGAAAGACCACTCCTAAGGGCGAAATTCGCATGATGTCGAGCCTGCTTGATTCGGCTGTATTCCCCGGTACACAAGGTGGTCCGCTTGAGCACGTGATTGCTGCTAAAGCCGTTGCTTTTGGTGAAGCACTCAGCCTCGATTTCCGTCGTTATCAAGAGCAGGTGAAGAAGAATGCAGCCGTAATGGCACAAGCATTCCTCGACAAGGGTTACCATATCATCTCTGGTGGTACGGATAACCACTGCATGCTGCTCGACCTCCGCACCAAGTTGCCGAATCTTACCGGTAAAGTAGCAGAGAAAGCGCTTGTATCTGCCGATATCACTACCAATAAGAATATGGTGCCGTTTGATACCCGCTCTGCTTTCCAAACCAGTGGTCTTCGCTTCGGCACTCCGGCTATCACTACCCGTGGTCTCAAAGAAGATCAGATGCCGCTTATCGTGGATCTCATCGATCGCGTTTTGCTCGATCCGGAAAACGAAGCCAACATTGCAGCTGTACGCAAAGAGGTTAATGAAATGATGCGCGAATATCCGCTCTTTGCTTGGTAATTCGCATTTCGCTCTTAGCTGCATCGAATTAGCGAACCTGTTCGCTACGGCAAATTCAATTATTCGCCATACATAAAATATCCCGCAGAATTCCTGCGGGATATTCTTTTAGGTGGTATATCTTACCGTTAGTCTAACTTCAGTTGCTCTTGCAAGGTCAGATGATAGATATCTTTGTGCTGCTTGGCGCAAATATCAAAACACTTGTCTATCAGCTCGTTGAGTTCATCGGCATCTTCTTCCGAAAAGAGTGGTTTACCCGTTTCTTGATCTACAAAAGCTGCAAAATCGTCATCCGGATGGAAGTCCCAACCCAAATTCAGATCCACAACCACATACTTCAAAAAGGCTACCACATCATCAACGTTCTTCACTTTAAAATTCGGAATCACGCGAAAGGACATTTATAACCCTCCCAAAATGGTATAGCATATCCGGGAGGGTGTGTTAATAACGCTTATTTCAAACGACGGAACTGACAGGTGAAGTGTCTCATCAACTCAGCTTCCCAAGTGATTTCCAGACCGCGGGTGATGGTATCACGACGGTCGAATACATTCTTCAAAGCAGCAGCAATCACGTCCATGTGGTTGTTGGTATAAACGCGACGAGGAATGCAGAGGCGAACGAAATCCAGGCCACCAAATCGGTTCTCACGCGTAACCGGATCGCGGTCGGCCAATACATAACCGATCTCGCAAGCACGGATACCTGCCTCCAAATACAGCTCGCAAGTGAGTGTTTGAGCAGGGAACTCCTCCTTAGGTACTTTCGTAAGGATCTTATCGGCATCTACGAAGATAGCATGACCACCGGCAGGCCGCTGATACGGAATACCATACTCATCGAGTTTGCTGGCCAAGTACTGCACCTGACGGATGCGCGTCTCAATCATGTCGAACTCAAGGTTTTCGCGAAGACCTACTGCCAATGCATCCATATCTCGACCATTCATACCGCCATACGTAAGGAAGCCTTCGAACGGAATGCAGAATGCCTTAGCTGCCTCATACCAGTCTTGCTTACGAGTAGCGATAAAGCCGCCCATGTTTACGAGACCATCTTTCTTGGCCGACATCGTCATCGAGTCAGCATAAGAGAACATCTCGCGAGCGATTTCAGCAATCGTCTTATCCTGATACCCTTCTTCGCGGGTCTTGATGAAATAAGCATTTTCAATGAAGCGTGCAGAGTCCATATTTACGGGTACGCCATACTCATGGCAAAGGGCGCAAACCTCACGAATATTCTGCATCGAAACGGGCTGACCACCTACCGTGTTGTTCGTTACAGTAAGAATCATTACGGGTACATTACCCTTGTTCTCTTCCAGCACTTTCTTCAAAAGTTCAAGAGATACATTGCCCTTAAACGGCAACTCGAGCTGGGTGTCATGAGCCTCGGGAATCGTTACGTCAATAGCTTTCGCTTTGCGGAACTCAATATGACCTTTGGTCGTATCGAAATGCGCATTACCCGGAACAACCATCCCCGGCTTAATGATAGCAGAGAACAGCACGTTCTCAGCTGCACGACCTTGATGGGTTGGGATAACATACTCAAAACCCGTGATGTCGCGAACCGTGTCGCGGAAATGGAAGAACGAACGAGCACCTGCATAGCTCTCATCGCCCATCATCATAGCCGACCACTGACGATCTGACATTGCACCCGTACCAGAATCCGTACACAGGTCGATATACACCTGATCCGATTTCAGCATAAAAATGTTGTTGTGAGCTTCTTCGAGCCACTGCTCGCGTTCTTCACGAGTGGATTTGCGGATGGTCTCTACCATCTTAATTTTCCACGCTTCTGCAAAAGGTAATTCCATGTTTATTGTGTTTTTAGGATTAGTATGACGTTTTTTTGTGCAAAAAAATGCATGTGAGTATCTTTAACCACTACTTGCGATGCAAAGATACTGCTTTTTTTTTATTCCACCAAACTTTTTACAAAAAAAATACACTTCACCTTCAATAATTATGCATTTATGCACCCGAATATGGACTTATAAGATAAAAAGCAGGTCGATTTGCTTATTTCATCTCAAAATGTGAGCAAGCTGCTTCCGATCGGATGCGAGCAAATTTCTCGAATGGGCAATGAACCAAAGTTGGGTTGCCCTCTAAATCCAAATTCGCAAATTTCATGTCTGGTGTTGCGTGTTTGCAATTCAAGCAAACTTTTTTTCCTGTATAGTCTATCATAACGATTGATTGTTTATATGCTGAATAACCATAGATGCGAGAGCAAAGCCAAACGTTCCCGTAACGAAACTCATGCTGCCATTGGTCACAGTTCCTTGCACCATCAGCATTTCGTCTGTTTCCTGCCTATTTTCGTTTTGAGCTCCCTTCCCCTTCGGGCATAGCGTGCAGTCGGTTCCGCATCGGAGAGGCTCCCCCTGATTCTCTATGGGCAGTTCCTCGCTATACACGCATCGAAACTTGCGCTCTGGATATTGTTCCATCCGCTTAAACCGATGCCTCAAAGCGCGAGCAAGCGCATCACCTTCAATCTTCCAAAATTCCGTCTCGCGCACCTTGAGCGGGTCGAGCCTTCGGGCGGCTCCCATCGAACAGAAGAGCGTAACGTGCTCTATAGCAGTCGCTTCCAATATCAGATTTGCTTTATCCTGAAGCGAGTCAATAGCGTCTATCACGTAATCATATTCGGCCAAACGAAACGTCTCAGCCGTGGCTTTCGTATATGCTTCCTGACGTGCTACAATCGTTGCCTCCGGGTTGATGGCAAGCAATCGTTCGCGCACGACTGCCACCTTGGCTTTTCCAATTGTCTTGCTCGTTGCCGGCATCTGGCGGTTGCAGTTGGTCACGCAAACAAGGTCCGGATCGACTATCGTCAGCTGACGAATACCGCTCCTCACCAACGCTTCCGCACACCAGCTCCCTACTCCACCTACGCCAAACAAAATCACCTTGGCACGGGCGATTCGGCTTACAGAAGCCGCACCAAGCAGCAGTTGCGAGCGGTTGAACATCTTATTTTCCAATTCCGATATTGCCATCGTTTCTACACCTTATACAATATAATATACGTGGGTTCTAATAAAACCCATTTTTTGCTTGCGCAAAGCTAACATTTTCCGATGAGCTTGCATCATGCTCGAGTCGTATTATCGCTTTCTTAATTCCCAAAACGCCACGGCAGAAGCGGCTGCTACATTGAGCGAATCTACCCCATTATGCATCGGGATACGCACCACATAATCGGCTTCTTGAATGGCTTCGTGAGGCAGTCCATCGCCTTCCGTACCCATCAGGAGAGCCAAACGGTCGATGGTTTTCAGTTGGGGTGCATCCAGCGGGATACTGTCGTCAGATAAGGCCATGGCGGCTGTGGTGAAGCCCAATTCATGGAGTTGTGCACTCACGTTGCCCGATATCCAAGTCCAGTTTACGAGGAAGATATTTCCCATCGAAACGCGTACTGCTCGGCGGTTTAGGGGGTCGCAACTATCCGGAGTTAGCAATACAGCATCTACCCCAAGAGCCGCTGCACTACGGAAGATTGCGCCAATATTCGTCGTATCTACCACCCCGTGTATCACCACTACCCGATGGGCCTCTCGGAGTACTTCCTCGAGCGATGGATGGGGCTTGCGCTCCATGGCGCAAAGAACCGAACGAGTAAGCGGATAGCCGGTAATGCCATTGAGCACTTCTCGTTCGCCTACATAGACGGGCAAGTCTTCTGTATCGGGCAACTGCTCGATCTCGTGCAGCACTTCAGCCGCATAACCTTGCAGATGCTTCGCTTCGGTTAGAAGCGATACCGGCCTGTATCCGGCCTGGAGCGCCACGTGAATAACTTTGCCGCTTTCTGCAATAAACAGCCCTCGTCCGGAGAGCTTATTATCGGCCAGTTGCGCTTCGGTCAGCTTTGCATACACCTCCATCCCCGGATCTTCCAAGGACTGAATCCTACAAATTTTCATGCCTCATTCAAATTTGCTGCAAAGTTACGAAGAATTTTTGGATTGTGCAAATTATTTGCAATATTTTCGTATGGGGTCCCCAAAGAGCTATGCTCGAATGGGGAGAGCAGAGGCCTTGGTCGCCCGCTGATTAAGTGGAGCGGTATCAGCCATTGCGACCCAAGTGCCGAATGCGAAGTAACGCTGTTCCCTCGCGGAATGAAAGTTACGAAGAATTTTTGGCACCGCCAAATTTTTAGCCAGAAAAATTTGCAGGTCGTACACTTTTGGGGTAAAGAATTTCAAAATATATGAACAACGGCCGGAGGCCTATTCTCAAAATTATTTCTGTAGCCACTTCTCCGCTTGTCTCTGTTGAGCGTTAATATATGCCGTGCGTGTGACGCACGGCCGCCCCATAGGGGCGCGTATCGTTCATTTAGCAGCGATACGATCACCCCAATCGAGCTCTGCTCGACAATCAATTGGCACCCAGCGCAAACAATCAATCAAAAATTGCTCTCCCCTGCCCGATGTGGCGTGGTTTTTGTAGGGCAAAATGATGACACAGCAAACGCATTACTCTCGCGAACCCAAATGAGGACTCATTGAGGAGGCATTGAGGACTCATTGAGGAGGCATTGTGGAGGCATTGACATATCACTCGCGCCCTTGCGCGAACCCTAAATATACAAAAATAATGAAAAAGAACGTACTCATTACCGGTGCCACCAGTGGCATTGGCGAAGCATGCGCCCGCAAATTTGCTCAGGGCGGTTACAACCTTATTATCACCGGCCGAAACACCACCAAGTTGGCAAGCATGAAAGCCGAACTCGAATCGGCAGGTTCTGCCGTTATCACCCTCGCGTTTGACGTGCGCGATGCCAAGGCTGCTGAAGCCGCTATACAGTCACTTGAGGGCGATTGGAAACGAATTGATGTGCTCATCAACAATGCCGGTCTGGCCTTGGGGCTTGACAAGGAATACGAAGGCGATCCCGAAGATTGGAACACAATGATCGACACCAATATCAAAGGTTTGCTCACCATGACCCGACTGATTGTACCCGATATGGTGGCTCGAAACGAAGGTCATGTCATCAATATCGGTTCGGTAGCTGGTGATGCTGCTTATGCCAACGGCAACGTCTATTGCGCTACAAAGGCTGCCGTTAAGACCATCTCTGACGGCCTTCGTATCGATGTAGCCGAATCGGCTGTACGCGTTACCAATCTCAAGCCCGGATTGGTAGAAACGAACTTCAGCAAGGTGCGTTTCCATGGCGATGAAGCCCGAGCAGAAAAAGTGTATCAAGGCATCGACCCGCTCACAGGAGATGATATTGCCGATGTAGCCCTTTATGCGGCTCAAGCACCTAAGCATGTGCAGATAGCCGAAGTGCTCATCCTCGCCACCCACCAAGGCTCCGGAAGCGTTATTGTAAGAAAATAAAATTCATTCTGAAAAAATATGATCTTTACTGAATCACATATCGTAGCTGCTGACGAAACGGCAGCTACGATGGGTAGTGGTCTCTTGCCCGTATATGCCACCCCAGCTGTAGTGGCCCTGATGGAACACACCGCCTGCCAACTGATTGCCGCCATCCCAGCCGATGAACCGGGAGCACTTACTGAAGGCAACACCACCGTAGGCACCCGTATGGCTATCGATCATCTCAAGGCTTGCCTTCCCGGCTCTGAAGTGCTTTCGACTGCCGAACTGCTCAACATTGACGGTCGCCAATATGCGTTCCATATCGAGGTTAAAGATGCCTCCGGCAATCTCCTCGCTCAAGCCTCTCACACCCGCTTTCTCGTTAGCTCCGAGCGCTTCATGGCCAAGCTTCAATAACCCAAAATGAAAAGAATCCTCTTCGTCTGCCACGGCAATATCTGCCGTTCGGTGATGGCCGAGATGGTGCTCCGTCATATGGCCGAAGAAACTGGTAGGGCTTCGGACTTCATGATCGACTCATGCGCCACCTCTACCGAGGAGATTGGCAATGATATCTACCCGCCTGCCAAGCGATGTCTGTCATCGCATGGCATACCCATCACGCCTCATTCGGCTCGTCAGATTACCCTCTCAGATTACGATCGCTTCGATGAGATTTACCTCATGGATAGAAGCAACCTCCGCACCTTGCGTTGGACCTTTCCTGCCTCCTTGCTCGATGCGGATGCAGCCCTACCCCAGCCTAAGATCCGCCTGCTGATGGAGCTATGTGGCTCTTCTCGCGAAGTGGCCGACCCTTGGTATACGGGCGATTTCGAAGCCACCTTCCGTGATGTATCATCCGCCTGCCAAGTCCTCATCAGCAAACGCTAACAATCACATTATTCCAAGGCCTGCGGCCGTTCCAGAGCCCCGATGGGGCGTTCCAAGCGCTTCGCGCGTTCCAAGGCCGGAGGCCGTTCCAGCGTTTCAAGCCCCCCTCTGACTCCCCCTTAGGAGGGGAGAGCGCGTCCTGGGTGCTTGGTGAAAGTAGTTGTTATGTTAATATTTGGGGCACGTGAGACGTGCCCCCTTCCCAACGGAGAATAAGCGCCTCAAGCCACCAATCAATCGGCCTAAAGCCACCAATCAATCGGCCTCCGGCAAATAATCAATCGGCCTCCGGCCACCAATCAATCTCTACAATCTATGATTTCCGATCGAGAAGAAAAAGTACTCGCCTACCTCCGCGAGCATCACATTGACTACGAAGTGTATTACCATCCAGAAGGCAAGACCATTGAGGAGGCCAAACAATGGTGGAAAGACGATGGTTCTGTGCATTGCAAGAACATTTTCCTCCGTAACCACAAGGGTAATCAGCATTACCTCGTGTGCTTCCATTGTGACCACGATCTCGACATCCATGATCTCGAGCATCGTCTCAAAGCCGAACTGATGGCGCAAGGTTTCAATTCCCCCGGCAAGCTCTCTTTCGCTTCGCCCGAACGCATGATGCGTTACCTCGGTCTCGAACCCGGGAGCGTCTCCCCTTTCGGTCTCATCAACGATACCGACCAACATGTGATCCTCTTCCTCGACGACTGCCTCCAGCAGGCCGAGAAGCTCTCTTTCCATCCCAACGACTGTCGCGCCACAGTAGTCATCAGCCGTGAGATGTTTGAGAAATACCTCCAAATCAAAGGCAATACCTACCGCTATATGAAACTCTACGAATGATGAAACGAACGTTCAGAGCAGCCCTCTTTGACTTAGATGGCACCCTCATCGATACCGAGGGACAATATACTACTTTTTGGGCGGAGATTGGTTGCGAAATGCTGCCGAATATCCCTGATTTTGCTTTTCGCATCAAAGGAACCACCCTCACTCAACTCTTTGCTACCTATTTCCCCGAGCCGGAGAAACAGGCTATCGTGAAGCAGAGGTTGGATGTTTTTGAGGCTGGAATGCGCTATTCGTTTTACCCGGGAGCGCTTGATTTCATACAGAATATACGGGCAAATGGGGTCAAATGTGCTATCATCACGAGCAGCAATGCCCTGAAAATGGAGCAGGTGTATAAGCAACTGCCCGAATTGCAAACGCTCTTTGACCGCATCCTCACGGCAGAGGATTTCTCGGCCTCCAAACCCGACCCACAATGTTATCGTTTGGGAGCGGAGGTGTTCGGTTTGAAACCGGAGGAATGCGTGGTGTTTGAGGATGCGTTTACGGGCCTTGCAGCTGGAATGGCTTCGGGCGCTTATACCATCGGTCTCGCCACCGGCAATCCGCCAGAATCCATTCGGCAGCTCTGCCACACGGTGTGGACGGATTGGCATGACCGCACGTATGGAGAAGTAGCAGATCTGCTCTCTCAAGTAGCGCCATAGGGCAGATGCTTGTGTATTCTGGATAGTGGTATCTGCATGTTGAATAAACCTGCAGCTTCCTTATGGTTCAAAAGGTTTATTGTCGATTTTCCTCACCCACCATTCCAGAATATGATATCCAGGTTCCATCATACCCACATGGCCGTGTCCGTCGAATTCGTAGAGCGTTGTTGTTGTATTTCCTACCAGTTTCATCATTCTCTGCAGATAGGCGTTTTCTTCATAGCGTCCGAAGAGTTCTAATTCCCGGTCACCCACAAGCAGCACCATGGGAGGACAGTCTTTTCTTACCCAATACAATGGGGCATATTCGTCAATCGTAGGCTGCAGGTTATCGATACCCTGCATCTTGCGGTATGAGAAATGGCTGATAGCTTGTCCGCTGAAGGGAATGTATGCACGGATGTCGTTAGCATCTTTACCATATCTCGCCAGCCATTTCTTGTCGAGGGCGAGCATCATCGTCAAATAGCCTCCGGCTGAGTGTCCGGATACGATAATCTTTTCTGTGCTGCCTCCGTAACTTGCAATATGATTCATGACCCACGCTACCGCCTCGGCTGCATCATCTATCGTTTGGTCTATTGTTACGGTAGGAAGCAAACGATAGTTCACTCCTACGAGCACGCAGTCTTTCCCCTTTAGTTTATATGGTACTTCTTTCTCTCCCGATGTCAATCCGCCACCATGAAACCATATGACTACAGGCAGGTCTTGCGCATCTTCTGTATAATATACATCAAGCAGCAACCGTTCTTTGGAGTAGCTATCCGTTTTGGTTGTGTATGAGATGTTGTTAGCGAATTGATATTCTTGTGCGGATACCATGTTGCAGACTGCAATGGCGCAAAGCAAAAAAAACTTTTTCATTTTGATTATCTATTTGTTTGACCTTTCACAATAACGTTTATATCACTTACTTTTTTCAAGTATCAATGGGGTAATCCGCCTGCAAAGGTACGAAGAATTTTTGGAGTGTGCAAATTATTTGATAGTATTTGTAAAATTACAATGCAAGAAATGTTGCAAAAGATTGCTGTTATCGCAGTGTGACGAAAATAAAAACCTACTCGCTGTGAATTTGCACGTATTGATTACCAAAGAATTACATGATTTTCGGAAAGAAAAACTTATGCAAACCTCCTGATTTCGTCACAACTATTGCATGATACTTCATTTTTAGTAATTTTGCATCGGATTCCGGAATGGATTTTACATACTCTTCCACATCCGACCTATCTACTTTTGCAGAAAAGACAATCGTTGGATACTGCTTGCGCAAAGAACTGCTATCGGGAGGCAGTCCCGCACTCGCCAAGATCTTCTATCCCAAATGCCAAGAAGACGATTACAAAGCCATCATCAAAGGCAAGAATGGCGAAAACGCTACCTTCAAAGCACTCGAACCGCTACTCGATAAATACATAAAATAAAAACAAGGAGTAACCGGAGTAACTTAGGTAACCACAACCAAAAAATATCATATTCTACAACGGTTACCTAAGTTACTCCGGTTACTCCTTGTGTTTTTTCATTTTCCCCAATTTCTCTCTTTGTCGCCCAAAAATACCCTTTTTACCTCCGATTGACCCTCAAAGTGCTGTATTTTTACGATTTTTCGTTGTATTATACCGCAATTTTGGCTACAAAATATAACATAAACAGCAAAAATCAATATGCTAAAAAAGTTTTAATATAATATAATATTAATAAAATTAATATTATATTATATTAACTCCTATATATATAGCCACAAAAAATTTTTTTTTACAAGGAGTAACCGGAGTAACTTAGGTAACCGCAATAGAAATTTATCATATTCAGCAATGGTTACCTAAGTTACTCCGGTTACTCCTTGTGTTTTTTTTCTACTTTTTTTTCTTGCTTTGCCCAATCATGGGGGCACTTGCACGCAATCCGGACCAATAGCGCACGCAATCCGGACCAACCCATTGCCATGTCAAAAAAAAGCAGTAATTTTGCACTCGCAATCAGATGAGGACCCCGGAAAGAAAACCTCTCTCCACGAAATCACCACGATTGCTCCACATTACCTCCACGATCCGTGTGTAGCGCGTGTGTAATAGTGGTTTTTTATTAACCCCCTGCGGGGTAAAATCCTAACCCTCTCGTCCCCGAGCCCCGCAGTTGTTTCATAGGTGGACATGAGAGGGATTGATTATGGGTAAAGTTTATGGTAACTGGGTCACTGGCCTTCACAGCGGTCGCGCTTGCAAGC
>JALFZG010000009.1 GCA_022784645.1 Bacteroidales bacterium | reverse complement strand
CCTTTCCGTTTAGTCTGTTGCTCATATTGTATATTGTTTTGTGTTGTCTTAAAATTCGCCAAAATCCAGTTTCAGCTGCTGGAACTTTTCGGCATACCATTTCTTGTATGATTTGCCCGAAATCCACCAGTCGTAGATATTCTCCGCTATTTCGTTTTCTTGCTCCTCTGTCTAGCGGTCAGAAGAGGAGCTACCTGAAAACCCGATTGTTTCTATCCACATTTCGTTCCATTCGCTCTTTTTGTATCGCTCTCCAAATATCCTTTTGGTAGGAATTGAGATGGCGTTTGAAGCCAACTCTTTGCGATGGCATATCTGGGGTTTGGACTTCCGATAATCCCCCACCCTATTTCGGATGGCTTTAATCGCCTTAATCCATCCTCGTTTTATATGCGGATAACGTTTGTTTTCTATCATCTTTTGCTTGTGCGAGCTCATTGGACAGCCGATGCAGCCTATGCGATGCCATCCATCATCGTAGAGCGAGCAATGCGGAACCCTCACTACATCGTTGAGAAATTCCCATACGTCCTTTTCTGTCCAATAGATGATAGGCGAAATCAGCAAGCTCTCTTTGCCGTGGATGCAGCCTAACGTCTGCTCATCATCGGCATTGGTGATGTTCACTCCTTGCTCCTTTGATTTACGGCGAGCACGTTTAGCCCTCTGCTCCTGTCGGTATTCGTCCAACCCATCAAGGTCACCACTAAACTTGCGGTTGTTTATCTCTACCTCGTTGCGTTTTGCTCGGCGTGAACTCTCTGCCTTGCGGATGCCGATTAGCGTCACCTTGCCAGCACCTGCCGTTTCCTTATATTCAGCGCAACACCAACGCACACGCATAGTTGGCAAAATCTGCTTTTCTATGGCGTGCTGAAATATGGATTTGCCGGGCTTGATGAGTTCCACCTCGGGGTAGTTCTTCTTTACGAAACGTATCACTTCTGGTGGGTCAACGCTCGTAAGATTCATGTGACCGCAGAATTTCACTCCAGCCAACTGAGTCATGTGGAAAAGAGCCTGAGAGTCTTTTCCTCCACTAAACGCCAAGTAATATCCATTCTCGGCATCATAGTTCAGAGCTATCTTCTCTGCTTTTTGCAGCAGCTCCACCGAGTGAAACATCTTCTTTCGTAATCCTTCCGAAGCACGGTTTAAGGCTTCGGCAAGCGTAATTTTTATATTCATTTGTTTCCTTCAGTATTTATTTTTGCTCAAAATCGTATCGCAGTGCATTTCATTGTTGAACTCTCTTTGTAATATCCGTTCGATATTCGCAGGCGACCCATACCAGTCGTACTTCTCCTCTGCCGGAGCATTTTCTGCTGCTTCAATGGAGTTTCTGAGTGCTTCACACGCCTCTTTGTCCGAAAGACCCATGTTTCTTGTTGCACTAAAGAATAGTTTGGCAAATGCTTCTATTCCGCTTTCCTTGGGGTCTAAAACAATCTTCGGCATATCACTTCCTTGTCTTGTCAAGTTCCATAATCGTAAGTATCGCATAGTTCGCAAGGTCAAGCAGGGAGTCTCTCATACTCTCGCCCTTCACCTTCGCCTCGTCAGACATCAGCGACTTCACGCGCTTCAGTTTCTCCGCCATGTGTCCGTAGGCGTATGTCATACCGCACTCCGCAAACAATTCCGAGAAACTATTGCCGTAGTCGTGGTTCTTCGCCTTGAAGGTGTCGTACATACCGTTGGTAATATTGCGGAACGCATCGGCATCTCCAGTTGGTTGCTTGGTAGACGCGAAAGGATTTGTAAGAACGCCAACTGGGTCAGAGGTAAATCCGTAATGCTCCATACGGTATCTTTTGCCGCCGCTACGACTGCCGCCACAAATAAAGTTGTATGCCCAGTTATTCTTCGGGTTCTCCGTGCTCAAAATAGAGTGAAGGTCAGCGTTTATTGCACGTCTTCCGTGTTGCATCACGTAGTCCAGGGACATGTAGAACGGCTTTCCACCGAGCGCATCGCTGCGTACCTTGATGTACTCGCCGACCCATGCACAATGCGGGTCTTTCTTGTCAGCGATTCTTATCAGCTTCGGACAGCCGCACACCTCGAAAATCGGGACTTGGAATGTTACATAATTTTTGTCTCCGCGCGGAGTTTTCAGCGTTGTCAGATACTGGAT
>JALFZG010000081.1 GCA_022784645.1 Bacteroidales bacterium | reverse complement strand
AAAGGTACTGCTTTTTTGAATACCGGTTACCACTTAATGCCGGATAATGACGGATAATGACGGATAGTAACAGATAATGACGGATAATGACGAATAATAACGGATAAGCTGCTTAAAGCTGAATACCGCCTTTATGGGGAATCGTTCCAACACTGTCGTTTGCGTAAACGGGTGTGGCGACTCCCGCCGCTGGACGAACTTATTCAGGAAAAAGACTATGTGTAAACGAGAATGATAATGGCAATAAGAAAATATTATTGTAGTTGTGCAGCCAAAAACAGATAATACCGAAAAATAACAGTTATACCAATAGAATGATATGATAAAAATCGTTCAAATTATGAAAAATATGATGAAATGTTGCGTGTCTGCAACAAATTTTTCCGAATTTGGTCATATTCTTCTATTTTATTACAAGGAATAACTGTACCTTTGCAGCCGAAAATCAAGTCCGCCACGAAAAATAGCATATTGATTGCATCAAGGACATGAAAACATCTCGGACACTCCGGTTACGCAAGCAATCGGTCTGATCAAAACCAACATTCAAAACACAATATTATTAACTAAAAACACAAGGCACATGAAAAACCTAAGATGTTTCCCTCTTTTGTTCTGCATGCTCCTGATGGCCTCGGTAGCGTTGGCTCAGACTGTGACTATTCACGGTGTGGTAACGGACGCAGGCAATGGTGATGCAGTAATTGGTGCTACAGTGCTCGAGATTGGTACGCAAAACGGAACAGTGACCGACTTTGACGGTCAGTTCACGCTTACGGTCAACAAGGGCGCTACGCTTCAATTTAGTTATGTAGGTTACAAATCGCAGGAGTTGGTAGCAACGGCTGTGATGTCCGTTCGTCTTCAGGAAGACACCGAAGTTCTTGAAGAATTGGTTGTAACCGGTTATACCACTCAGCGCAAGGCCGACTTGACGGGTGCGGTAAGCGTGATGGACATGAGCAAGCCCACGAGCGAAGCGAATGCCAACATGTTGAGCTCCATGCAAGGTCGCTTGGCGGGCGTTCAGATTACAACGGACGCAGCTCCGGGTTCGGGCGGCAACTCCATTCGTGTACGCGGTATGAGTACGGTCAACGGTAACGATCCGCTTTATATCGTGGATGGTGTAGCGACCACTGAGAACCTCAACTCTATCAACCCGGCCGATATCGAGAGCATTCAAGTACTGAAGGATGCTTCATCGGCTTCAATCTATGGTAGCCGTGCTGCCAATGGTGTAATCGTGATAACCACGAAGCATGCCAAGGAAGACCGCTTGAGCGTCAATATCGGCTATAGCGCCTCGCTCCAGACGATTGCAAAGCGCAGGCAGATGCTGAATGCCGAGCAATGGGGTAATGCTTTTGGCCAGGCTTCGCTGAATGCCAACATGACTCCTTCTCACATGTTCTATACCTTTGACGCCAATGGTGCTGCTACGCTCAACGAGTATTTGGATGCCGCACAGACGGTTCGTTCTACCGATACGGATTGGCAAGACGCTATCTACCGCAACGCGTGGACGCACAACGTAAACGCCAACGTAGCGAACGCTACCGAAAAGGGAAGCGTGTATTTCTCGGGTAACTACATGAGCCAAGACGGTTTGGTTAATGAGACGTATTTCGAGCGTTTCTCTGCTCGCGTAAACAGCGACTTCAAGATTGGTAAATGGGTGAAGGTAGGCGAGAACCTGATGGTTGCCCGCTGGAAAGACAACGGTTGCTCCGTACAAAATGACCGCGGTATCCCCTCGCTCGCCCTCTGGCAGCATCCTGCTATGCCGGTGAAGACGGAAGATGGCAATTGGGCGCTGCCTATAAAATTGGCCAACTCAGACTACGCCAACCCTGCACAGCAGCTCTACCTCGGTCGCGACAACAACAACGTAAGCTGGCGCATTTTCGGTAATGCTTATATCGAGATCAACCCGTGGGTAAAAGGTCTTACGCTCAAGAGCAATATCGGTATTGAGCACGTGCAGTTCCTTAGCAACTCATACGGCCGCAAGACGCAGGAGACAGACGTCAACTCTATGACGCGCTCCTATGGTCAAGGCGACACATGGACGTGGACGAACACGCTCGCCTACAACAACAGCTTTGGCGACCACCACGTAAGCGCCCTCATCGGTACGGAAGCTATCGGCTATAAGTATCAGGGCTTGAGTGCTATGCGTAAGGATTATGCTTACGAAGACCTTAATTATATGGTCATCGATGCCGGCAGCGGCACGCAAACCAATGGCGGTGGCAATTCCGCATGGGGCCTCTTCTCGTTCTTCGGAAAGGCTGACTACAACTACGCAGACCGCTATTTGGTAAGTTTCACTATTCGTCGAGATGCAACTTCTCGCCTTTGGTATAAGAACAACTCAGGTTGGTTCCCCGCAGTAAGTGGTGCATGGCGTTTTACGGCAGAGAAGTGGTTCCCTGAGAATCAGTGGTTTACGGATGGTAAAATCCGCGCGGGCTGGGGTCAGAATGGTAATGCTGCCATCAGCAACCTCTATTCGGCTTATACTACCTACATGTACGACGTAGGTAACTCCGCTTACGACTTAGATGGCTCTAACAACAGCACCATAGCAGGTATTAAGGTAGCTGCTTCAGGCAATACGAATCTGAAATGGGAAACCACCACGCAGACCAACATTGGTTTGGATATGGGCCTCTTTAACAACGCATTGACGCTGAATCTCGATTGGTATCTGAAGACCACTAAAGACATGCTTACCGTACCGCCCGTATTGTCAGTAGCGGGCGAGAACGCAGCGAAATTCATGAACACCGGCGATATGAAGAACTGGGGTATAGAGATGCAGTTAGATTACCACAGTAAGGATTACAACGGCTTCACCTGGGGCGCTGCATTCAACCTCTCTCATTATAAGAACGAGGTGGTTAAACTCAACGATTTCGTAAAATCCATTGGCGGCGATATCCGCTTGATAGAGGGCGAAGCCATGGGCGTTTATTACGGCTACGTAGTAGATGGCATTTTCCAGAACGAAGAGGAAGTATATAACCACGCTACTCAGCAGGGTAAGGGCGTAGGCCGCTTCCGCTATCGCGACCTCAACGGCGATGGCAATATCACAGAAGCTGACCAATGTATCATTGGAGACCCGAACCCCGATTTGAGCCTCGGTCTGAACCTTGATTTCGCATATAAAGGATTGAGCCTATCGATGTTCTTCACCTCTGACCTCGGTTTTGATATCTACAACACGACCAAACGTCAGCTCAACTTCATGAGTTATGGCAATACGTCTTGTAACCGCGGAATCAGCATCTTGGACGCTTGGACACCGGATAATACGGATACCGACATCCCCGCAGTCAGCCTCGTGGATAACAACAACGAAACGCGCATGTCCACCTATTTCGTAGAGGATGGTTCGTATTTGAAACTCAAATATATCAAACTCGGTTACGACCTTCCGAAAAAGGCGCTCACGCCTTGGCATTGCGCCGGTTTGAATATTTACGCTCAGCTGGAGAACGTCTTCACCGCAACCAAATATACGGGCATTGATCCGGAATTGCCGTTGGGAGCTTATGGCGCTCGCGTTGACAACGCTGCTTATCCTCGCGCTCGCACTTTCACCCTCGGCCTGAGTCTGGCATTTTAAGTAGAATCCTTCTAAAACCAACGAAACAATGAAAACTCGCAAATATATAGCAATTCTCGCATCCGCACTCACGCTGAGTGCATGTAGCGACATGCTCGACCTGAAGCCCAATGGTCAGTTCACCGCAGACTTGATGGGTGAGGAGGCTGTACCGGGCTTGTTAGCTTCTGCTTATGCCGGTTTGGAAGCCCATTTCTTCGGTAATAACGAAGCTTTTGCCGGTCCTTCTACGAACTGGATTTTTGACGTTCGCTCTGACGATGCTCTTAAAGGTGGCGGTGGCGTAACGATGGAGGCTAATATCCATCAGCTGGAGATTTCCAATATCTTCTCTGACAACGTAAGTTGCCTCAATAAATGGCAGAACAACTATTACGCCATCTCTCGTGTACACCGCGCAATGGAGGCTATCAGGAATGCCGAGAGCATTACTGAGGAAAACAAGAACCAATATCTTGGTGAGCTGAAAACGCTCCGCGCATTCTACTACTTCGACCTCGTAAAGATTTTTGAGCATCTGCCGATGATCACGGAAGACTGCGACCCGAACTACGTGGACAACAAGACGTATACGCAAGCTGATTTCTACAAATTCATTAAGTCGGATTTGCGCGCAGCCTATGAGATGATGGGCGAGACCAGCCCGCAGGCAGGCCGCTTCAATAAGTATTGCGCAGCCGCTCTTCTCTGCAAGGTATATGCGTTTACCCAACAGTGGGATTCGTGCGAAATCTACGCTTCTTACGTTATCAATAGCGGCAAGTATGAGCTCTACAACAACTACCTGGACATGAGCAAAATTGACTACAACAACATGTATGAATCGATTATTGCTCTTCAGTGCTCTACAGCCGATGACAACGCACATATTAACTGGTCGAACCTTCTGAATGTAACCTATTCGTATGACGCCAACGGCAAACAGTGCTATGGCACGGGTGACGACTTCTTCTATGGCAGTCAGAACCTTGCAGACGCATTCCGCACAGACGCCGACGGTCTGCCTTACTTAGATGCCGATGGTGCTCCTGCTGAACATGTATCGGAGAACTACAGCGGCAACCTTGACCCACGTTTGGACTTCACGGTAGGTCGCATCGGTTTCCCCTTCCGCGGCGAACTCTACACCGATAAATGGTGCCGCGCATACGATGTATATGGCGAATATTCGGGCAAGAAGAATTGCATTGACCACAACGACCCGCGTATGGTGCAGGGTTGGCCTTGGGGTGCTTCTCCTCTGAACTTCGCGTTCCTCCGCTATGCTGACGTCCTCCTCCTGAAAGCAGAGGCGCTCATCGAGCAAAACAAAGATCTGGGCGAAGCTTGCAGCCTCGTTAATGAAGTGCGCCAGAAAGCCGCTCGCTCTGTGGATCCCACCTATCTGCCTGTAGATTTCGACGCAACGAAAGCACATTACAACGTTGGCCTTTATCCTTCGTTCCCCACTCAGGATTATGCTCGTAAGGCCGTTCGCATGGAGCGCCGACTGGAGCTTGCTATGGAAGGCCATCGCTGGTTCGACCTCGTAAGATGGAACATGATGGAGCCGGGATATATCACCACCGTAATGAATAATTACTTCAAGAGCGAAGCTCAGTTCCACTCCTATTATCAGGATGCACAGATGAGTGATAATGAGATCTTCTTCCCCACTCCCTATGCTGAAGTTCTCAACTCCAATGGTCTTTATCAATAATCATTTATTCGAATCCGTATGAAAAAGTTATATTCAATCATCAGCCTGCTGGGATTGTTGCTGCTGAGCAGCTGCTCCAACGTGGAGATACCCGAGCCCGCCAACGGCAGTTTGCAGGGCGTTCAGAATCTGCAATACACGATTAAGGCGCGTAATGTAAGCTTCACCTGGGAGTTACCCCAAGCCGATGGCATCACCGGTTTGCGCGTGTTCCGCAATGGTGAACTGACGGCCAGCTTTGACTCCGTAATGACCTCCTACGAGGCGCTCCGCGAAGAGCCCAATGTAGAACTCTGCTATACCTTTAAGCTCGTATATGATTCGCTCGTTACCGAAGGTACTTCTACCTTCTTCACCATCGATTGGGACGGCACAACGGGCGCTGCATATGTGCTCACAGCCGCTACTCCCGATGACCTGCCGCAGCAGGAGCAACCCGCTGCCAAGTGGTTTGAAGAGAATTACGTCAACAAAGGTCTTGGCGTATTCGTGCAGGCTTCTGAACTGAAGAATGTCAACGTAGATGAATACTCTGTGATGTGGATGCATATTGACCGTGTAGGACTTGAAATGGGATGGCAAAACCTGCCCGAAGCGCTCATCAACGAAGAGGCATTGGCTGCAATGAAGGCATTCTCCGAGCAAGGCGGTAAATTCTATTTCTCTAAGTTCGCTACGCAACTTGTAGTTGCTATGGGCCGTATTGATGAGAAATATGCTCCTACTGTATTTAACTCTGCTCCGGCAGGCGAAGGTACGGATGTATGGTCCATCAATGCCAATATCGGTAATGGCAAATACGACCACCGCACGCACGAGATTTTCGCTGGCATGACGGCTGCTGATCCCAATGGTTTTGGCTTCGAAACCTTCCCGCTCATTGGTGCCGGCATTCGCGAAGACCATAACTGCATGTGGGATTTGACCAACATGGGGCTTAAGAGCACGCCAAACTTCGTGCGCAGTTTTGAAGATAAGGTATATTGCACAGTATTGGCTACCTGGGGTCAGGAAACAACCTTCGACCACGCTGGTGTCGTTGAGTTCCGCAAGAAAGGTACGTATCTTGGCAAGATCATCGCCAATGGTGTAGCGGCTTATCAGTGGTATCAGGAGGGTGGTAACGCCTATCAAGACAACGTAGAAACGATGACGCGCAATATCATCGAATACCTGCGTAAGTAAACAAAAAGTGGAGGCCGAACACGGCTTCGGCCTCCAACAATATAACCAATTATTATTCATTTCTTTAAACAATTATTATCATGAAAAAGTTTTTCGTTTTTATGATGGCAGCATGCGCTGCTTTGGCTGCTAACGCACAGTGCGCTTACGTATTGATTAATGCAGCTACGATTGACGACATCAACGGCGAGCAAGCCGTAGTAGAAGGTTTCGAGGCATCTGACGAGGATCCGGAGATTAACGCAGCTCGTTTCTTCCGCGACAATTACGTTGAGGAGAACAAGGGTCTGTTTATCCAGCCCAGCGACATCGCTACTCTCAACCCCACCCAAGTACCCGTTCTTTGGATTAACTGTGACCGCGTAGGTATGGAGCAGGCTGAGTTTGATGGTATCTTCAATGAGACCGTTATCAACGCTATCAAAGCTTATTCGGCAGCCGGTGGTAAACTCTATCTCACCAAGCAGGCAAGCCGCATCAACTTCCTCATCGGTCGTATTCTTTACGCTCCCGGTTTCTCTAACGGTGGTTACCACATGGGTGGCGACATCTGGTCTATGAACACCCGCATGGGTTCGGCCGTAGAAGGTTGCGACAACAAGTATGATTATGCTTCTCATCCTTTCTTTGCAGGTATGGAAGCTGACACTACCAAGGCTATGTCTGGCTGGGATTGGGATAACTATCATCACTGCTATGGCCTCGTAGGTCCTAACTTGCGTACTGACAACAACTGCCTTTGGGTAGACTATTTCCGTAAAGCCCCCGAAGGTTGGACAGGCGAATGGGCATATAACGGCGATGACGCAGCTCGCGAAGGTGTACCTACTGACTACTGCAAGTACAGCAACGGAGAAGAGCGTCGCTACACCGATTTCATGCAAGACTGGAACTGCACTCCGCTCTGCTGCTGGGGACAGGTGCTCGACTTCTGCGCTCCCCTCATCATCGACTGGAATCCGCAGACTGGCTTCAGCCGCATCGTAACCAATGGTGCTGCTGCTTATCAGTGGGGTGCTTCTAACACCCATATCGAGTTCATCGAGACGCTTACTTCCAATATCCTCAACGAGCTTGGTGCTAATCAGGTTCTTACTGCAGTAGAGAACACCCAGGCTACCGTTAAGGCTCAGAAGATGATGAAGAACGGTATGATCGTCATCGTAAAAGACGGCGTGGAGTATAATGCACTTGGCGTTAAGCTCTAAATAGTATTATTAACGTTGATTATTAGGAAAAAATGGCTCAGGGAGGCTGATTACCTCCCTGGGTTTCTATAGAAACACAAACGTTTCTAATTCGTCCATGAAAAAGATTCTCACTTTTATTGCAGCGCTTGGCGCATTCTGCAATGCTTTTGCTCAGCTCTATTTGCCAATGGAGCCACAAGACAATTACGTAATCGAACAAACCACCCAAAAGCAATATTGGGTAAATGGTGCACTCTTTGCTGCGAGTGTAGAGGGCGTATCCGGTCGTGCATTGCGACTTGATGGCTACAGCACGTATATCGAAGTGCCTACTACCTATTATGGATTTAGCAACGAGCAGCTTACGATGCAGCTGTGGTGCGCTGTGGAGACCTACCCGATGGTTGTGCTCGATATCGCTAAGGATGAGTGGACGGATATTTGCGGCACATTAGACGAGACCGCTCGTACGGGTTGGGCGTTTCGTTTGTCCAGCCAAGGCCGTGTATCGTTTGTATGCTACAGCAATTTTATCCGCCAAAGCATTGAATTCAGCGGACGAATGCCCAAATACGAATGGGTGCATCTGGCTGCTACGTTCGATGCGCAAGCGCGCAAATTGGCTTTTTACCTGAATGGCGAAAAGGTCGGCGAAAAGAACCTCAACGGCATGCTCGATGCCGGAGTCTCTCCGCTCTTAATTGGCAAAAGCAAGAAAGATGTATTTGCCGGCAAGTGCCTACTGAATACATTTAATGGCATCATCGATGAGGTGAAAGTAGAGAACACCATACTCTCGAGCGCTGCTATTCAGTCAGCTGCGCAAACGAGCCAAGTGCCCAACCTCACCGATCGCGACACCATATTTAATAATAATTTCTATCGCCCGCGCTTCCATGCTATGCCCTCGATGGGGTGGACCAATGAGTGTCATGGTTTGTATTATTCAGGCGGGAAATACCATCTTTTCAGTCAGAAAAACGGCAATGGCACGTATATGAGCCGTCTGCATTGGGGACATTATTCCTCAGAAGATTTACTGCATTGGCAGGAGGAGCGCATTGCTATTGCTCCTGATAAGTCGTATGATATCAAGGGTTGCTGGAGCGGTGCGGTGTTTGCTGACAGTGCAATTACGGGTGGTCAACCCTGGATTGTTTATACCGGAGTAGATAACAGCCATGCATCGATTGACTTTGCAATGCCTCAAGACTCCGATCTGCTGATTTGGACGAAAGCGCAGAACAACCCGCAGATTGCCGGTACGCCAGCCGGATATGATGCCGATTTCCGCGATCCGTATTTCTTCCGCCATGGTGATGATGCGTATATCTTCGTAGGAACCAAGCAGAATGGTGTAGCCGCCAACTCGCTGCATAAGTATGTCAATGGCAGTTGGCAACACGTAGGTACCTTCTTCCGCGGACAAAATGCGGCTACAGCCGGAGACTTCAACGAGATGTGCAATGTAACCCCATTGGGCGATGGTCGTTGGCTCTTTACCGCTACTCCGTTAGGCAGCAATCGAGGCGTACGAACCATTTATTGGGTGGGCGAACTCAATAGCAATGGCGAGTTTACACCCTATAACCCCAATCCGAAGACGGTAGAACTCTATGATATGGCTACGGATGGATATGGTCTCCTCTCGCCTACGGTATATTACCACAACGGCAAACTGCTCGCATTGGGCATTGTACCCGATAAACTAAGCGATACTCACACCTACAGCATGGGATTCAGCCATTGCATGTCATTCCCAAGAGAATGGAGTGTGGATGCAGAGGGCAATCTCATTCAGCGTCCTTACGAAGGTATTCAAGCGTTGCGCACCGATTCGAATGTGCACCTTACGGATACACTTATCAATGCTACCACTCCGCTCGCTCCAGTCAGCGGCAGGCAGTGGGAGGTGAAAATCAAGGCTGTTGTAGGTACGGCTGGCTTCGGGCTCCGATTCTTGAAGAATCCGTATAATTCGGCTACTTTATCGTATGTACCCAAGACCAATACCCTTCGGGTTGATTTGAGTAAGTTGAATGTAAAAGGCAACGGACGCGGAGACTATTCAGCCGTCCTGCCATTTACACCCGCTGTAGGGGATACCCTCACGCTCGATATTTATTTTGATAACTCAATCCTCGAGATTTTTATCAACGAGCGTTATGCGCAATCCATTCGTCTGTTCTGCTCAGATTACAACGCCAATGACCTCGAAATTTATACGCTCGGTAACGTGCAATTTGCAGAGATTTCTGCATGGGGATTGGAGGAAATGACGCAATACCGCAGATGGGAGTCGCCTCAGAAACCGAAGGATTACGACCCGGATAAGGGCTGTGATTTATCGTCAAACACATCCTTACACACTTCGGGCGCAACGAAAATTTTTGAAGATGGGCAGGTGATGATAGCTGCCGACAAACATATTTACACCGTTAATGGCATTCAAATACAATAATATGAAGCAGTCTGTTTTTACATATATTATGGTCTTAATGACCCTCGCACCTGTTTTGCTGGGAGGATGCGAACCTCGAGAAGTTATCGACGACCCCGATAAGAAAGATACGATTCCAGGCATCGTTGATCCGGTCGATTCTACGCTCTATATCTATCCGGAAGAGGAAGACTCAGCTCGTTGGCAGTCTGCCCGCATGGAGCGCTACCGTCCGCAAATGCATTATACACCCAGTAAGTTCTGGGTTAACGACCCTAATGGTATGTTTTATAAAGATGGTGTGTGGCATTTGTATTACCAATATAACCCTATCGGCAATGTGTGGGGCAATATGAGTTGGGGGCATGCTACCTCTACCGACTTGATGCATTGGAAAGAACAGCAGGTAGTACTTCAGCGAGATGGATTAGGCGATATTTTCTCGGGCAGTTGTATTGTAGATGCAAATAACACGGCAGGATTTGGAGCAGGAGCTATCATAGCTATGTACACCTCTGCAGGTGCCTCTCAGCAGCAGAGTCTTGCTTATAGCAACGATGGCGGCATGACTTTTACCAAATATAGTGGCAACCCTGTAATACCTGATAGCCGCGGCAATTTCCGCGATCCCAAAGTCTTTTGGAATAAAGACACGCAATGTTGGACGGCTTTGCTCGCAACGGGTTATGACCTCTCTGCTGAGGTTTGGACTTCTCCTAACATGAAGCAATGGACTCGCAGGTCCACACTCACCAGTTCATTATCTTATTTGCAAGGTAAGCAGTGGGAATGTCCGGATCTTATTAAAGTGGACGACAAATGGGTGTTGATTTTGTCAGTCAACCCCGGTGGACCTATCTTCGGAAGTGGAACGCTCTATATGACCGGCGATTTTGATGGCACCACTTTTACGCCTGACTCCTATAGTACACAAGCACGTTGGCTGGATTTTGGTTTGGATAATTATGCTTCCGTAAGCTGGAGCAATGCTCCTGACGGACGCAATATCGTAATCGGATGGATGAATAATTGGGCTTATGCTGGCAATGTGCCATGCAGCCCATGGCGTTCGGCATTCTGCCTGCCCAGAGAACTGCATTTCAAAGAAGTGGATGGCAAGCCCATTCTTACTTCATATCCGGTGAAGGAGATTGAAACCTTGGCCGGCCCTTGGATGACATGCGCTGCTAAGCAAGATACGATTGCACGTATTGGTTGGCCTGCAGCATGGGAAGCATCGGTAACCATTCCTACCAACACTTCTACTACAATCTCGTTTACCAACAGCCTCGGACAACATTTTGATTATATCTATGAAGCCGACCGCCACCGCATCAAAGTGATGCGAAATGGCGACACGGGCAACGTAGCGTTTATCAACAATTTTGCTACCAGCTATGCTATCCCCATTTCGAAATCGTATGAAGAGCTCGAACTGCATTTCTTCATCGACCAAAGCAGCATTGAGATGTTCTCTTCGGATGGCGTTTATGTGAGCACCAATCTCTGTTTCCCGAAGGAGATGTACCACATTTTAAGCGTAAGCTCGGAAGTAAAAGAAGCGCGCGTAAGACGCTTTGAAAGCATTTGGAACAACTAAAACACATTAAAATTATGAAAAACATGAGAAAATGGATGATGGCACTGATGGCGCTGATATGCGTGAGTGCTATGGCAACTGAAGGAGTGCATTTTACCCGTTCGGGTGTGCGCGACATGCTCATTCGCGTGAGCGGACAAGAGCGCTACCTGCTTATCCCTATTGAGGAAGCTGCTCCCGAGTACAGAATGCAGGTGATTGAAGATGGTCGTATCGTTCGAACCGTAGTGCTTCGATTGGCTGCCAAAGGAAAAATTGATTATTATGTGCCGATGGATCTTTCGGCATTCAACCGCGAGAGCCTTGTGCTGGCCGTACATGTATGGAACCAGCCCGATGGCGAGCGCCTGCGCGAGGTGTCGCCTATGGAGTATATCGCATGGAACGAACTCAAACTCGCCAATACGTTTGATACCTCCAATTGGGATAAGTATCGTCCAATTTATCATCACACGCCACTCTACGGCTGGATGAACGACCCCAATGGTATGTTTTATAAAGATGGCGTATGGCATCTCTATTACCAATACAACCCCTACTACTCGATGTGGCAAAACATGACTTGGGCACATTCATCGAGCAAAGACCTTATCCACTGGACCCACGAGCCTATCGCAATCGAGCCTGACGTGCTTGGTACGATCTTCTCCGGTTCGGCAGTGGTAGATGCAAATAACACGGCCGGCTTTGGTAAGGATGCCGTCATTGCTATGTACACCTCCGCCGAGCTGATGGGACAGTGCCAGAGTTTAGCGTACAGCACGGATAACGGCCTCACCTTTACCAAATACAGCGGCAACCCTATCATTACCGCTGATATTCCTGATTTCCGCGATCCAAATTTCTTCTGGAATGAGCAAACCAACGAATGGAATCTCGTGTTGGCTTGCGGTCAAGAAATGCGTTTTTACGCCAGCTCCGACCTTAAGAACTGGCGCTATCTCTCCGCCTTTGGTTCAGGCTATGGTAGCCACAGTGGCGTATGGGAATGCCCAGACTTAATGCGTTTGCCCGTGCGCGGAACGAAAGAGCATAAATGGGTGCTTCTCTGCAATATCAACCCGGGTGGACCGTTTGGCGGCAGCGCTACGCAATATTTCGTAGGCGACTGGGACGGCAAGACTTTCACCTGCGAACACAACGACACCCGCTGGATGGATTATGGCAAAGACCATTACGCTACCGTAAGTTTCTCGAATGCACCCGAGGAAAGGCATACGATGATTGTATGGATGAGCAACTGGCAATATGCCGGTCAGGTGCCCACCAAGCAGTTCCGTTCGGCTAACGCCCTCCCGCGCGACATCGACCTCTTCAAAGACAAAGACGGCCGCTATATCATCGGTGTTCGTCCGTCGCTTGAGTGTGAGCAACTTCGTGGCGAAGAAGTGACAGCACTCCCCGAGGCTGCCATCATCGAACTCACCACCACCTCAAAAAAGAATCCTACTACGCTTACTTTGTTCAACAGCAAAGGCGAGAAAGTAGTGATGACCATCGATCCTAAAACGAATACGTTTACCACTGATCGTCGCCATTCAGGTATCACGGATTTCTCTGAAGCGTTTGCTGCCGTAACCACTACACCACTTTACGTAAATGCAAAAAAATATAAAGTGGTGATATATCTCGACCGCTGCTCGCTGGAAGCCTTTGATGCAGATGGCCATTGGTCGATGACTAACCTCGTGTTCCCAACCGAGCCATACGACCGCATTGAGACTAATGGAAAGGTGAAAATTTACAACGTAAATTACTGATTATCAACGGATTGAAAAACATAAAAACACACAGATATGAATAAGAAAACATCTATTGGTGCGCTGGCAGTAGTGATGCTCTGCTTCTTCACGATGGGTTTCGTTGACCTCGTAGGCATTGCCAGCAATTACGTTAAGCAAGACCTTGGTTTGACCGATTCGCAGGCTAATATCATGCCCTCGCTCGTGTTCTTCTGGTTCTTGATTTTCTCGGTACCCACGGGCATGCTGATGAATAAGATCGGCCGCAAGAAGACCGTGCTGCTCTCTATTGTAGTAACCGTTCTCTCCCTTTTCCTCCCGCTTTGTGGCAACTCGTATGCGCTGATGCTCTGCGCTTTCTCCCTGCTGGGTATCGGCAATGCGCTGATGCAGACCTCGCTCAATCCGCTCGTTTCCAACATCGTAAGCGGTAATCTCTCCTCTACCCTGACCTTTGGTCAGTTCGTTAAGGCTATCGCCTCGTTCCTCGCTCCGTATATCGCTATGTGGGGCGCAACTGCCGCCATGCCGGAGTTTGGGCTCGGATGGAAAATCCTCTTCCCCGTTTACGGCATCATCGGTGTGATTGCCGTAGTGGCATTGGGAATGACGCATATCCACGAAGAGCCCGCAGGTAAAGCCAGCAACGTGCTTGATTGCTTCCGTTTGCTCGGTAATCCGTTTATCCTGCTCTGCTTCCTCGGCATCATGTGTCATGTGGGCATTGATGTGGGCACCAACACCACCGCACCGAAGATCCTCATGGAGCGCCTCGGCCTTGACCTTGCTGCGGCCGGATTCGCTACCTCACTCTACTTCATTTTCCGTACGCTCGGCTGCCTCACCGGATCGGCTATCTTGCGGGTATTGAAAGAGCGCTCTTTCTTCCTCATCTCCGTTGTGATGATCATCGCTTCGATGGTTTGCTTGGCTATTGGCGACAGCAAGTGGTTACTCTATACGGGCATCGCACTCGTGGGTTACGGCAACTCCAATATCTTCTCTATCTGCTTTGCACAAGCGCTCAACCACGACCCTGAACACAAAAACGAGATCTCCGGTCTGATGATTATGGGTCTCTTTGGCGGCACCATCTTCCCGCTCGCAATGGGATATATGTCGGATTGGATGGGCACTATCGGTGCTGTTCTCGTAATGGCAGTAGGTGCCGTTTATTTAGCTTCGTTTGTTTTCCAAATTAAAAAATAATATACTATGCAATACGTAATTGGACTCGGAGAGGCGCTTTTTGACTGCCTCCCAACCGGCCGCAAATTAGGCGGTGCGCCGGCAAACTTCGCTTTTCACGCTTCGCAATTCGGACTCAACAGTTGTGCCGTTTCGGCAATAGGCAACGATGAGCTCGGCCGCGAGATTATTGATATTTTGACCAGTGCAGGCTTGCGATATCAATTGCCGCGCGTAGCTTACCCTACGGGTACGGTACAAGTGACCCTTTCGGGCGCAGGCATTCCGCAGTATGATATCTGCCAGGGTGTAGCATGGGATAACATCCCCTACACAGAGGAGATTGCCGCTTTGGCACCTGACACGGTGGCCGTTTGCTTCGGTTCGCTCGCGCAACGCAATGGCGTCAGCCGTGCTACCATTCAGGCGTTCCTTGCAGCTATGCCCGCTGACTCCCTCCGCGTGTTTGATATCAACCTGCGTCAATCGTGGTACACCAAGGAGGTGATTGAGCAGTCTCTCCAGCGATGCAATGTGCTGAAAATCAACGATGAGGAACTCGATGTAGTCGCTCCCATGCTACTCGATGTCGCTACCACTGAGGGGCATCTGATTGCCGAAGACGAGGCAAAGGCTACAGCAGTATGCCACCAGCTGATTGAACGTTATGAGCTGAAGATGCTCATTCTTACCTGCGGTGCCACGTGCTCGTATGTGTTCTCGCCTTCCGAGATGAGCAAGCAGCTTACACCGAAGGTACAAGTGGTTGATACCGTAGGTGCAGGCGACTCGTTTACCGCGGCCTTCGTAGCGCAGACTCTCCTCGGAAAATCGATGCAGGAAGCGCATGAAACCGCTGTACGCGTATCGGCGTATGTATGCACCCAAGAGGGCGCAATGCCCATTCTGCCGAAAGAGATTATTGGCTAAAGGTGGGTTCTAATAATTCCCATAGTCTAAAAACAATGATTAATTGTGGGTTCTATACATCACCTTTCCGCTGGTAAAGCAACTGTATGGAACCCACAAACGAAAACCCAATGTAATCGGGACGTTGGGTGGTTTTCATAAAATGTGATTTTGGTTATTGGGGCTGCCGGATACAATCCGGCAGTCATTTTTTGTGCGCGCAACACGCGCACACTATATTAACGTATCGCATTTTGCAATCGATAGGGTCCATTGCTTAGGTAGGCAGTATCATGCGTTGGGAGTGCGGGGTTGGCTTTTCTTGCAGTCTTCGGTGGGGCTGATGCCGAACTCTTCTTTATAGCACTTGGCGAAATAATTGGCAGCTGAGAAGCCCACCTCGTATGCAACTTGCTGCACAGTAGCATCGGTCGAGCGGAGTAACTGTTGCGCCTTATGCAGGCGGATATGCCGAATGAGCTCTACAGGACTCTGACCGGTAGCCGCCTTCACTTTTCTATATAATCCTGTGCGGCTCATTCCCATCTCTACCGCCAACTTCTCTACATCAAGCATGGGATCGGATAGTCGCAAGTCTATCTGTTCCTCCAACCGCTGCATAAAATGTTCCTCAGTAAAATGCTGCTGCTGCGCACGACTCAGCGCCAATTCAGCCGTTATCTTTTCCAGTTGATGCTGCTGTTTTGCCAACTTAGTCTCGTTTATTTCTCGCTCTTTCCTTACCCGCTGGCGGTATTCATATACTTGAAAAAGAATCACCGCTATCATCACAATCAGTCCCACCAATATCACCAAACCGTAAATAATGATGCGCTGCATTTCGTATTCGTCACCTAAGTGCAACATCTTATTCTGAAGGGCATAAAACGTCTCAATCTCATGATCCATTATGTCAGCCTGCAGCATGATGGGCTTAGCTGATTGGGCGTCAATCAACGCAGTCTGAAGCACGGTGTCGCGCACAAATGGTTCGCCAGCAAGAATTTTTGCAGCCGTTTGAATAACCATATCGCCTCGGCTGGGATAGGTGGCGCTCACATCAATTCTTCCTTCTACGATCGCATCGATACCACCACCCGGTCCGGATATACCATCTACTCCCATAATTTTCATCTTGCGTCCGTTTTTCCGAGCCGCAACACTCGCCCCTTGCGCCATCTGGTCGTTTTGCGCTACAATCACGTTGGCTTCAGGATAAAGCAGCAGGAGCGAATCGGTCACTCTTTCAGCATCCAACTTAAACCAACTGGCCATACCTGACCCTACAATATGTACATGCTTGCATCCCCTGATGCGATCCATCATACCAGCATGACGGCCAACGGCAGGCGTACTACCCGGCAATCCGCAGATCTCGATCACGTTCACCTCTTCAAACTCCTCCTGCAAGCCGCACAGCCATTCGCCCATCAACTGCCCTACGGCTACGTTGTCGCCGCCTATGAAAGCCGTCCACTTATCGCCACTCACTCTTCGGTCAGCTACCACCACGGGAATACCTGCTTCAAACGCACGCGTCACTGCGGGCTTCACCTCTTCGGCTTCGTTGGGACTCACTATCAGCAAATCTACCCCTTCGCGGATAAACGAATCAATCTGCACGCATTGCAGTTCGCTATTGTCCATTGCCTGACGGATATGGAGCTGCATTTGAGGCTGGAATATCAACTCGCGCTCCATTTCCTGATTCATCTTGGTGCGCCAAGCATCATCGGAGCATTGGCTTACACCTATTACATACACGGGCTCTTCTGCGCGCTTTGAGCAGGCGCTCAGGAACAGTATTAACAGTAATGAGAAATAGAGATGCTTCATGGTAAAGAAATGCGAATTTTGGTTATTACATGCGAATTTTGGTGCAAATATATAACAAATTTCGCATCTATACAAGAAAAAAAGAAAAAATCTGCACAAAGCGGCTTACTCAAAAAAAAATTAGGCGCCAAATTGCAATTTTTCGGCTAAAAAAGTTGTGAGATTCAGAAAAAAGTAGTAATTTTGCAGTCTGAAATTGTAGAGGCGAGCTGTTCGCTGATATTGTTCGCTCGTCATGTGGTAGAATCGTTCTACCTAATCTCAAGTAAACCATCCATTCATTTATCGCAAATTACGCACATGTTCGTAACCGTAGCTACCGCCATCTTAATGCTTCTGGCCGGCATAGGAATTTTCCTTGTAGCTTGCCAGATGATGTCCAGTAACCTCGAGTCCGCCAGCAGTGAACACCTAAAAGCGCTCTTCTCCAAGATGGGAAAGAGCAAGTTGTTAGGTGTAGGTATCGGTGCTTTGAGCACCGCACTCATCCAATCTTCAGGCGCCACGACCGTGATGGTCATTGGTTTCGTAAACGTAGGTATTATGTCGCTTGCCCAAGCCGCCACCATCATCTACGGTGCCAATATCGGTACCACGATCACGGCGCAGATAGTAGCATTAGGCCTCTCTTCGGGCAGCGGGCTGAGTACCACCACCATCTTCGCCGCCATGGCTGGTATTGGCGCTTTCGTTTGCCTCTTTGCCAAGCACGATATGTGGAAGAAAGTGGGCGGCATCATCACCGGCTTTGGTATGCTGTTCGTAGGCTTGAGTATGATGTCAGGCTCCATGGAGGATTTTGCGCGCCTCGATGCTGTAAAAGAGTTTCTCGCTACCATCGGTAACCCCATCCTGCTCGTATTGATTGGTGCATTATTCACCGCCGTGATTCAATCATCGTCGGTCATGACCTCGGTAGCCATCACGATGGTAGTAGCAGAGCTGATTTCGCTCAATCAAGGTATTTATATTACGTTGGGCTCCAATATCGGCTCCTGCGTGGTAGCTATCATCGCCGGTATGACGAGTGGTAAGAACGCCAAACGAACGGCACTAATGCACTTGATTTTCAACTGCTTAGGTGTAGTGGTATTCATGATGGCAGCTGGCATCCTCTATCTTACTACGAGCGGCAGTCTGGATTTCGGCATCCTCTTCGAGCACATGTTCCCCGCAGCTCCACAAGTGCAGATGGCTATGTTCCATACTATCTTCAACTGCGCTACAGTAATCATCATGCTTCCGCTCACCTCCTTGCTCGTAAACGTTGTTTGCCGCATTATCCCCGATGATATCGTAAAAGAGCAGGGTGAGTCAGCCAAACCGCATTTCTTCTTCGTAGATGAGAAGATGCTTCGTACGCCTATCATTGCAGTGAGACAGGTTAAACTGGAGATTGAGCACATGGCCGCCGTAGCAATGCATAACTACGATATTGCTATTTACACCATCAGTAGTCAAGACTACAGCCAGGTGGAGGAGTTTAACCGCAACGAGGATCAACTCAATTATCTGAATAATTTCCTGGTGCAGTATGTCGTTCGCCTCAACTCCCGACCACTCAATGAGATAGACCACCGCTACCTCTCTACTACCATCCGCAGCATTGGCGACTTAGAGCGCATTGGCGATTACGCTACCAATATCATCGAGTATGCAGAGGTGCTGCGCGACCATAAGCTCGCCTTCCCCGCTAACCTCAAAGAGGAGATTGAGCAGATGCGCGAGGGTGTTTTCTCCGTTTATCAAAGCGCGATGAAAGCATATATGGACATCAATCTTGATGCATTGGAAGAGGCCAACCGCTACGAGGAACTTGTAGATCAACTTACTGAGCAGATGGCCGATCGTAATGTAGCCCGACTTTCCAACAACGAATACAACCCTGTGATGGGCGCTGAGTATTTGGAGCTGGCAAGCGACTCGGAGCGTATTGCTGACCACTTAATCAACGTAGGAAAGACTATCCGCACCCTCCTCCGCCCCGAGAGCGTGGATCAATTCTAAATAGGCATTCCCAGATTTCTGTTAGTTTTCTTTGTATGCTGCTGAAGGGCTGCCGCATACAAGCATATGACTACAAAAAAGGCTCCCCAAAGGAGCCTTTTTTTATTTGCAATACAGAAGGAACCTTTTGCCAAAAGCGGGAACCTTCACGCAATTATTTTCCAAACAGCTTACTGAAGAAACTTTTCTTCTCTTCTTTCGGCTCTTCGGCTACCGTTTCACCTACCAACTCAGCAAACATTTTGCGAAGTTCGGCTTTTTGGCAGAATCCTACATGGCGACGCACTTCTTTGCCGTTCTTGAAGAACACGAGACAAGGGATGTTGGTCACACCCAGATCAGAAGGCACAGTGTCGTTTTCATCTACGTCCATCTTACCAACGGTGATTTTGCCGCTGAACTCTTCTGCGAGCTCATCTACAATAGGCGCAATGGCCTGACACGGGCCGCACCAAACGGCACCGAAATCTACAATAACAGGTTTGCCCTCTGCGAGAATACCCGCAAATGTGGCATCGGTAATTTCTTTCATATCGTCAGTTTTTAAGTTATTAGTAAAACGTTGGGTAGTGAGCTTGGACTGAATGTTGCAAGCAATAGCCATGCATAGTGAATCATATTTGTATGCAGTTTAAGCATTTCACTTACTCATCAGCCCATTCCGCTACGAGGTTATCAGCTTGGAGCATTACGCAAATACGCGCATGGCGCTCATCGCGCAAGAGCAGGTCGGTAAGCGCATCTTCTACATAAGTTTGAATACTGCGCTTCAACGGACGCGCGCCATACTGCTTGCTGTCACTTTTCTCTACCAACCAATCTAGCGCCTCTGCATTGATATCCAATTGAATACCCTGCTGACTGAGCCTCTCAGTGAGCCCCCTCATCTCCAATCGGATAATCGTATGGAGGGCCTCTGAGGGAAGCGGAGAGAAATGTACGATGCTGTCAATGCGGTTTACGAACTCGGGCGGGAACTGCTTACGAAGAGCTTTAAGGAGGGTCTGACGCGTTGATTTTTCGTCGATTTCATCGGAAGATTTGAATCCTACCCCTGCTCCGAAATCATTGAGCTGACGCGTACCTACATTCGAGGTAAGGATGATGATGGTGTTCTTAAAATCCACCACTTTTCCCTGCCTATCCGTGAGGCGACCTTCGTCGAGCACCTGCAGCAGCACATTGAAGATATCCGGATGAGCTTTCTCTATCTCATCAAAGAGCACGATGGAATAAGGTTTACGGCGAACAGCTTCTGTGAGCTTACCGCCATCCTCATGGGCGATATATCCCGGAGGTGCACCTACGAGCAAACTGGTAGTATGCTTCTCCATATATTCTGACATATCAAAGCGGATGAGGGCATCCTTTGAGCCAAACATCTCCTCAGCTAAACATTGCGCGAGATAGGTCTTGCCTACTCCAGTAGGACCGAGGAAGAAGAAGGTGCCGATCGGACGCTTAGGGTCTTTGAGCCCAAGTCGGCTACGCTGAATGGCTTTGACCACCGTCTTCACTGCCTCGTCTTGCCCAATTACCTTACTCTGGAGCACCTCTGTCATATTGCGCAGTTTCTGATTCTCATCTGCCTGCACGCGCTGTACCGGTACACCACTCATCAAGCTCACCACGCGCGCTACATCATCTATTGTAAGAATGGTAGGCATTTGCTGCCGATCGGCTTTCCATTGCGCAATCTGCTCGTTCATCTTCAACTGCACCGCCTCCTGCTTATCGCGGAGTGCGATAGCTTCCTTATAGTTATTCGACTGCTCTACCGCTTCCTGCTGCGCTTGGATATCGGCCATCTCCTGCTCAAAAACACCGATGAACTCGGGCTTTTCTTCAGCTACTACCTGTGCTCTTGCACCAGCTTCGTCCATCGCATCGATAGCCTTATCAGGGAAGGCACGGTCAGAGATATAGCGATCCGTAAAATCTACGCATGCGCGAAGCACTTCCTCCGAATAGAGCACGTTGTGATGCTTACCATAAGCTAAGCTGAGCCTGCGCAGGATCTCGAACGTCTGCTCGCGGTCAGTAGGATTGACTACCACCTTCTGGAATCGGCGCTCCAGCGCACCATCTTTCTCCACCGACTTGCGGTATTCGGCTATGGTAGTAGCGCCAATGCACTGCACCTCACCTCGGGCAAGCGCCGGCTTGAGAATATTGGCCGCATCGAGTGTACCCGACGCATTGCCAGCGCCGATGATAGTATGAATCTCATCGATGAAAAGGATGATATTGGGATTTTTCTGAAGCTCTCCAATCACGGATTTCATGCGTTCTTCAAACTGTCCGCGATACGTAGTACCAGCTACCATGGATGCGATATCGAGGGTAACGATACGTTTGTCAAACAGCATTGGTGACACCTCATGGTGCACAATTCGGAGTGCCAATCCTTCTACAATCGCGCTTTTCCCAACACCGGGTTCACCAATAAGGATGGGATTGTTTTTCTTACGGCGGGAGAGAATCTCTACCACGCGCTCAATCTCACTCTCGCGACCAATCACAGGATCGAGCTTCCCTTCTTCGGCTTGACGCGTAAGGTCTTTACCGAACTTATCGAGAGCGGGCGTTTTGGAGTCAGACTGCTTCTGACGCGGCTGCTGATGGCTGTCCTCTTCCGGCATATCTTCCGCCAAATCAGAGGAGAAATCCATCCCCATCTTAGGATGCTCCACCGGACGAGGCAAGCGACGCTCCATCGACTCATAACTCACCTGCCAATTGTCTTGGAGATAGATAGCCGCCTTATTTATTCGTTCGCGCAACAGCGCCATCAAAAGGTGCTCGGTATGCGCAATGTCGGCTTTATACGATTTGGCTTCCAAATCGAGAATACGGAGAATACGCTCCGACTGCTTATCAAACTGCGGCTGCATGTCCTCTGCTCCGGTATGGAGATTGCGCTGCTCAATATGGTGCTGTGCTTCCGCAATGTTTACGCCCGCTTCACGGAGCACATCGCGCGCTTTGGCACTATCTACACCCAGCATGCCCAACAACAGATGGTCGGGCGTAACAAACGAGCACCCCAAGCGCTTAGCCTCGGACTTGCTCAACTGAATAACTTTATTAAGATTGTCAGAATAATTCATGCGAAAAGTATATCAAAATCTGTGCCGATGACATTTTGTCAGTTTTATCGCCAGAAATACCAATGTGCGCCGGCACGAATGACAGCCGGGTTCATGGCGTAGTCTGGCATAGATAGGAAGGCTTGAGAGCCCTTCATGAAGTAATAATTGAAATGCTGCCACTGCACGAACAGTTTGAGTTTGAGCAGTTTGACATACGCATTCAGATAAACGTTCATCACGGGATAATTACCGATTTTCACCTC
This sequence comes from Bacteroidales bacterium, assembly GCA_022784645.1. Lineage (GTDB taxonomy): Bacteria > Bacteroidota > Bacteroidia > Bacteroidales > Paludibacteraceae > Colicola. The sequence goes on along the minus strand of JALFZG010000081.1, from coordinate 56,869 downwards.
GTTCTGAATGCAGAATTGCCCGGTAGCAGGGTTGAGCACTGGCGCATAATAGGCAGTATGATATCGTATGTCAACGCCAATCTGCGCATACATAGCCTTCTTTGCCCACCATCCGTGGTAATAGAGATTGTGGTAGAGGCTGATGCTCGGCAGGGGCATGGTAGAGTCCGAACTAAGTTGCCATACCACGCTGTTCTCCAGATTCACCCACGGGGTTGTGACGTCCACTCGGGCGTCCGCGCTAAGCACCTGCACGTTGCCGGTATGCTGCACGGGCAACCCGCTGCTATTGAAATAAATCGGGTGCGTGATATTCTCAAACCCCACTTTAGCTTTGGCTTTCACCCATTCATACGGATAACTTACCTCGCCACCTACGTAAAACCGATAGACTTTGGAGAAATCGTTGTTCCAGATATAATGGTTGGAGCGGTAATGCTGGAGGAAGAAGTCGGGCGTCTCATTTCTAATGTACGCGCTCGCGCGCATGCGTAGAGAGTCTTTGCCTAATCGAAACTCGCCATCCACATGTCCGTTTACCTGAAACTCGCCGAGCTTATATCCTGCCAAGCAGACGTCGCCATTCACTGCAAAACGCACCCATCGGCCTTGATTCTTGTAGATGCTGCCTCCCACCCATGTGTTGTTGGTCCACTGATGCCCCACGAGAGTATCCGAAATCGTGTGCACTACGGCCGCGGTGGGAATGCGGTGGGCGAGCAATTCAGGGTCAAACCACACAACGCTGTTGAGGGTATCGTATTGCGGCACGCTGAAAGCATAACGCTGAAACTCATTCGATGCATATACGCTCGCGCCAAAACGCAACTTATTAAACTCCTCGTTGATGGTGAATGCAAGGGTATTGCGGATATTGAGCACGTAAGCCGTGTCGTTCGTGGTGCGCGAATTGAGGTAGGTGTGCTCGAAGAAACCTTGATTGGCTTGCATCTCTACATAGCGTTTGGTGGAGTTGTTGACTTCCAATTTGTGGTTGAAAGTCATCATCGGCACCTTGACAATATACGTAGTGTCACGATCGGGTTGCCCTTTCTTTTTCACCACCGACTTCACTTCCCTATCGGTCGTGATGCTGTAATGATGATCGAGCATACCAGCAATATGCTTAAAACCCGACATACCATGCATCTTCACGGGCAAGTCCTCTGGCTTAAGTTGGCCGCCCAACTGCCCTACATTTACGAGACCACCATTCTCAAAATTGCTGATGTTGTTGAGCAAAACGGTAGCATGCAGCCCGTAGTTATCACCCGTATAGCTTCCGAAAACGGCTCCACTGAAGGCTTTGCCTTCCTGCTGCGAATAATGACCTGGCGAATTTAAATAGCGGATATTCATACCGAGGTTGGTGCGCTGGTTGATATTACCCGTAAAATTAAATGAGAGGTCGTTTTCAGAATGATAGGTCGTAAAGCCTTTCTTATAAGAAATATCGGAGTATGCCACCGTTGTGCGGTAAAAACGAACATCCTGCGAAGTAAGAATATAAGGCTCATAAGCCGCGCCAAAAAGGAAATCCACTTTCTTATGCGGAAGGTTGCTCATTCTGAGTCCTCCACCCCTCCACCAATCGCCGGCTGTACCGGTATTGCTGAGCATTCCATTGCCGCTTCTGTCAAAGTAAATCTTCGATTGCATCGGGGAAATGAAGTTGCCGTTGAATGCCCAAGCGATGGAGTTATCGTTCACCACATCGCGCATCGGGAGATTGACGGCAGCCGTATCAATAAGCGTAGTATCCGAAATGCCGTAATCGTTACGAATCTGCCAGGTGCGAATATCTTTCTTCACCTTGGTGAAGGTCACGCTTTGCGCCTGCAAAGTGAATACGCCAAAGAAGAGATAGAGCATGATTGCGCTACCCCGACGGCAGAAAGATATGTAAGCAGAAAGTCGCATTGGGGTGCAAAATTACGAATAATTTTTGAAAAACGCAAATTTTTGGTAATAAAATACCAAAATCAGGTGCAGAAAGTGCATTTTTTTATAAAATAACAAGAAGGTAAACACAAAAGTTCAAGCGTAAGACGAAGCCTCAAAAATGCAAAAAAATTAAAAATATGTTTAAAAACATATATTTTATTCTTGCGTAATTCAAAAAAATGTTGTAACTTTGTAGCACGAATTTAAACACCCCTTTCTCATGGGCGAAAAATCGGCTCTGTTTGAGCACAAAAACACCGATGAAATCGGGGATTCTGGAAGGTTGAACCTCTAATATCATCTATCATGACAAAAACGGATAATTATTGCGTAATTATGGCAGGCGGCATCGGAAGCCGCTTTTGGCCGTATAGCCGCAACCATCGCCCCAAACAATTTTTGGACTTTTTCGGTACGGGTCGTTCACTCTTGCAGATGACGATTGACCGGATTCGTCCGCTTGTACCCATTGAGAACGTATTGATCGTAACGAATATCGATTACCGCGACTTAATCTTGGAGCAGATTCCAGACATGCGCAAAGAGCAAGTATTATGTGAGCCGGCTCGCCGAAATACAGCACCCTGCATCGCATACGCAGTAGCGCATATCCGCGCTATCACGGACAAAGCCAACATCATCGTAGCCTCTTCGGATGCGCTTATTCTAAACGAAACCGAGTTTCAGCGGATTGTATCCAAGGGCTTGGATTTCGTATCTGAAAACGATGTGTTGCTCACCCTAGGCATGAAGCCCACCCGACCGGAAACGGGATATGGATATATCCAGTTTGAAGCCGCTGATTCGGATTTCCTCCGCGTAAAGACCTTCACCGAGAAGCCCAATGCCGAATTGGCAGAAGTCTTCCTCAAGAGCGGCGAATTCCTATGGAATGCAGGCATTTTCCTTTGGAACTTACAAACAATTTGGAGCAGTTTCCGCGAGTTCCTGCCTGATATCGCAGGTCCATTTGAGCGTGGTGCCGCAAAGATGGGCACAACGGAGGAGGAGGCATTTATTCAGAGCATGTTTGCTTCGCTTCCGAAAGTCAGCATCGACTATGGCATCATGGAGAAAGCCCAAAACGTATATGTCTTGCCGGCCGATTTTGGTTGGTCAGACTTGGGCACTTGGGGCTCGCTCTACGATTTGTCAGACAAAGATAAAGAAGACAACGTAGTGCTTCATTGCGAAGCCAACCTCTACGAATCGCAGAATAACGTAGTGGCGCTCGAAAGCGGCAAATTAGCTGTTATTCAAGGACTTGATGGCTATATCGTAGCCGAATCTGACGGAGTGTTGCTCATTTGCAAGAAAAACGAAGAACAGCGCATCCGGCAGTTTGTAGAGCGTGCGGACGAGCTATACAACGGCCGCTTCAGTTAAGGTTAACGCAAAACTCCCACTCTCAGAAGTTAAATCTAATAATCAACATAAAGCTTCCAAAAACATGAGTTACTTAAATTTCGACAAGAAATTGCTGGTAAACTTGGACCGTTCGCTGGGCAAGGAGATGATTCGTACGAATCGCTCCGGTGCATACAACAGCACCACCCTTGTGGACTGCAACACGCGTAAGTATCATGGTCAGCTTGTGCTTCCCCTGCCCGAGTTGTCAGATGACAATTACGTTTTGCTCTCTTCGTTTGATGAAACGGTTATTCAGCATGGAGCCGAATTTAACCTCGGCATCCACAAGTATGGTGATCACAATTTCTCTCCCAACGGACACAAATACATCCGTGAGTTTGACTGCGAGGTCATTTCCAAAACCGTGTACCGTGTAGGTGGCGTGATTCTTCAGAAAGAGCGTATGCTCGTAAGTTTTGAGCCCCGCGTATTGATTCGTTACACGTTGCTCGAAGCCCATTCGGCAACCACGCTTCGCTTCCGTCCGTTCCTCGCTTTCCGCAGCGTAAACGAGCTCACGCACGAGAACAGTCGTGCAGTGGCTGACATGCGCGAAGAAATCAACGGCGGCAGTTGCCAGATGTATCCGGAATTCCCGAGACTCTACATGCAATTCTCCAAGAAATGCACCTATGTACATAACCCGCTTTGGTACAAGGGCATCGAATATCAGAAAGAGCAAGAACGCGGTTTCGCTTACAAGGAAGACAACCTTGTACCGGGCTATTTCGAATTGCCGATGAAGAAAGGCGAATCGGTGATTTTCTCGGCAGGTATTACGGCAACCAACGTGCGCAATTTGAAGGCCGTTTGGGACAAAGAGCTCACTCGCCGCAATGCGCGTACAGACATGTATGCTACGCTCTGCAACTCGGCTGCGCAGTTCTATAAGCGCATTGAGGACAAGGATAAATGTTATCTGTTGGCTGGTTTCCCATGGTTCAGCCATCCTACGGCCCGCGAGGAGTTCTTCTCTGTACCGGCTTGTACGTTGGGTATTGGCCGCAGCGATTATTGGGATCTCATTATGGATAAGACCGCCATTCCAGAGGTGCAGGCGTTCATCAGTGGCGAGACCAACAACTTAGTGCTTGGTGGATTGGATGAGCCTGACGCACTCTTGTGGTTCGTAAGAGCTATTCAGAGTTTTGGCAATTACACCTCCATGGAAGAGGCAGCCAAGCGATACGGACAGATTGTGGTGGATGTAGTGGATTTCATTCGCAAAAACAAGCATCCGCGCATGTTCCTCCATCAAAACAATTTGGTATGGGTAGATGGCTTGAATCGTCCGGCAACCTGGATGTCAGCGATGGAGAATGGTCGTCCTATCGTACCGCGTACGGGCTATGTAGTTGAGCATAACGCATTGTGGTACAACGCAATGATGTTTGCCGCTGAAATGCTCCGTTTGATGCAGAAAGACAATGCTGCCGACTTGATGGAGTATCAGGCGAACCTCACGAAGACCTCGTTTGTACAGACGTTCTGGAACGGCATTTATCTTGACGATTACGTGATTGACAGTTACCACGATAAGGAGGTTCGTCCGAATATGATTTGGGCTGCAGCGCTTCCGTATTCTCCGCTTGACAGAAAGCAGCAGAAAGCAGTAGTGGATATCTGTACGAAAGAGCTCCTCACGCCTCGCGGTCTCCGCACGCTCTCGCCTAAGTCCGGCGGCTATCGTCCGGTATATATCGGCGGACAGTTGGAGCGCGATAGAAACTTCCACAACGGCCCCGTATGGCCTTGGACCATCTCTGCTTACGCATCCGCGTATATGCGCGTTTATAAAATGTCCGGCATGGCATTCCTCGAGCGTGCCCTCTTGGGCTTTGAGCAGGAGATGTCAGAGCTCTGCATCGGTACAATCAACGAGCTTTACGATGGCAACCCACCTTACAAAGGACACGGCGGCATGTCGTATGCTCCCTCGGTTGCAGCCGTTATCTCCATGTGCAATAAGATGCGTGGCCTCAAAGAGGAAGAGCAGCAGCAGGAGAATGCAAAATAACCCATGAATATTTCTACAATAAGCTAAAGAATATGAAAGCATTAATGTTTGGTTGGGAGTTTCCCCCTCATATCCTCGGCGGTTTGGGAACAGCCTCCTACGGCTTGACGCGCGGTATGGCACAGCAACCCGATATGGACATCACGTTCGTGATTCCAAAGCCGTGGGGAGATGAAGACCAATCTTTCCTCCGCATCATCGGCGCCAACTCGGTACCTATCGTGTGGAAAGACAATGATTACGAGTATGTTCGCCAGCGTTTGGCGGGCAAGATGTCGCCTGAAGAATACTACCATCTGCGCGATGGTATCCATTATGATTACCGCCGTATTGGCACCGATGACTTGGGCTGCGTAGGCTTCTCCGGGCGCTATCCAGACAACCTCATCGAGGAGATTGGCAACTACGAGGCTGTAGCTTCGGTGTTAGCGCACTCGCTCGATTTTGATATCATCCACTCTCACGATTGGCTCACCTATCCGGCTGGCGTTTTCGCTAAGCACATCAGCGGTAAGCCACTGGTTATCCACGTACATGCTACCGACTTCGACCGCTCGCGCGGCAACGTCAATCCTACCGTTTTTGCTATTGAAAAACGCGGTATGGAAGAGGCTGATCATATCATGTGCGTAAGTAACCTCACCCGCCGCACGGTGATTGAGAAATACGGCATCAACCCCGCTAAGGTTTCTACCGTGCATAATGCCGTAGAGCCTATTCCGGACGTGGATTCGTATAAGAAAACGCCACGCAAAGATAAGGTGGTTACGTTCTTGGGCCGCATCACGATGCAGAAAGGACCGGAGTATTTCGTAGAAGCAGCAGCGCGCGTTTTGGAAAAAACCGATGGCGTACGCTTCGTGATGGCCGGTTCGGGCGATATGATGAATAAGATGATCGACTTAGTAGCACAACGCGGCATAGCCGACCGCTTCCATTTCCCAGGCTTCCAGCGCGGACGACAAGTGCAAGAGATGCTGGCTGAATCTGACTGCTATATCATGCCGTCAGTTTCCGAGCCATTTGGTATATCTCCGTTGGAGGCTATGCAGCTCGGCTGCCCGAGTATCATCTCCCACCAGTCAGGTTGCGCAGAGATTCTGCAACATGCTATCAAGACTGATTATTGGGATATTGATGCCATGGCTGATGCTATCTATGCTATCGTGAAGTACCCGGCAATGTATAAGTCGCTCAGCGAACTCGGTAAGGAGGAGGTCAACAATATCAAGTGGTATGATGCTGGCCTCAAAGTGCGAGCTATCTATGATAAGGTGCTGCAAGGGCATTAATCCAAAGGTTTTTCTATAAAAAATTTTGAACATTAACTGCCCTTCGGGGCGCTAAAACCGCCGCTTTGCGGCACAATATTATGAGAAATATTAGCTTTTGCTTTCAAATCCATGCACCATATCGTCTGAAACGTTATCGCTTCTTCGATATTGGTCAAGACCATTATTACTACGATGATATGCAGACCGAGGATCAGATTTCCTGGCTTGCACAAAACTCTTACATGCCGCTGCTTTGCACGCTCAGAGATATGGTATCGATGAGTCAGGGCAAATTCCGCTGCGGCTTAGCTGTAAGCGGCTTGACGCTCGACCTCTGCCAGCAGTTTGCACCGGAAGTAATCGACGTGATGAAAGAGTTGGCTCAGACCAAATCCATCGAGTTCATCGGTGTGCCTTATGCACATTCGCTTGCATCTGAATATGACCGCGACGAGTTCATCGCTCAGATGAAGCAGACGGCCGCCCTCGTAGAAGACCTTTTCGGTCAGAAGATCAGCGCTTGCTGGAACTCCGAACTGCTTTATTCTGAGGAGATTGCCGATGCGCTCCATACGCTTGGTATCAAGGCTGCCATGACTGAGGGCGCTAAGCATCTGCTCTCGTGGAAGTCGCCTAACTACCTCTATCAGTCGGCTTCTCAGAAGACCGTTAAACTGCTCCTGCGCAACTCCCAACTGTCAGACGAACTATCGTTCCATTTTGCAGATCCTGCATGGCATAATTATCCGATGGATGCAGAGAAATATGCGAATCAGCTGGCTGCCATCGAGGGCGAATCGCCTATCGTAAATATTTGGGTAGGTATTGAGACGTTTGGCATCCGTCAGAATGCCGGTACGGGCATTTTTGACTTCCTCAAGGCTCTTCCGTATTACGTTATGGAGCGCGAGATGGGCTTCATGACTCCGTCAGAAGCAGCTAAGAAACTCACTCCGGTTGATGTTATTCCGAGCCCCTATCCTACCACTTGGTGCGGTGAGGGTAAGGACCTCTCTCCGTTCAATGGCAATGACCTCCAGCAGGAAGCCCTCAATAAGCTCTACGCTGTAGCTGAGCGCGTACGCCTCTGCTCGGATAAGTCGCTCAAGCGCGATTGGCTCGCACTCCAAGCAGATGATAACTTCCTGTATATGAACCACATCGACGCTGGCAACACCAATTATGAGTCGGCTTACGATGCGTTCATCAACTATATGAACGTGCTTTCTGACTTCCTCCTCCGTGTTGATGAGCAGTATCCTACTACGATTGAAAACGAAGAGCTCAACGAACTCCTCAAGACAATCAACAATCAGGAGAAAGAGATTGCTGAACTCGAGAAGCAGTTGAAGAAAGCGCAAGCAGTTAAGGCTCCCAAATGCAAAGCTCCGAAAGCAGAGGAGCCCAAGGCAGAAGAGCCCCAACCTGCAAAGAAACCGGCGAAAAAGGCTACCGCCAAGAAGAAGTAGTCTAATCTAATCACTAATTATAATTTTTAATCGTTTCAATTATGAAGAAAATTCTTTTTATTGCTGCTATTGCAGCACTTGCTTGCGGTTGCTGCAAGAAGGCTAACAATGGTGAAAGCGCATGCTGCGCTGAAGATTCTGCTAAGGTAGAATGCTGCGAGAAGCACGAAGGTTGCTGCGCAGAGAAAGCTGAAGGCTGCTGCGGCGAAAAGCACGAAGGTTGCTGCGGCGAGAAGGCTGAAGGCTGCTGCGCTGAGAAGGCTGAAGGCTGCTGTGCTGAGAAGGCTGCTGAAGCTGCTGAGTAATCAGTTGAAAGGATTTGCGACATTCGCTCATGCATAATGGCGAGTTTCAGCAATCGAGCGTCCACCCATCAGGTGGGCGCTTTTGTATTCGTAATGTTCATCCGAAAATAGAGCGTTTCCTGAAAAATGTTGACTACCCTTACTCAAAAATGTGTAACGTTTGTAACGTTTGTAACGCTTCGCTCACTGCTACGCGATACTGCACTGTTTGTAACGCTTCGCTCGCTGCTACATATGCAATTTTCCTAAAAAGATAGACACTTTCCTGTTTTTTAGATCGGTGTATTGCGTTTTTAGCGTAACATGGTGTTACGTTACGCAGCATCCGTTGTCCACAATGACTCCACAATGGCTCCTCATCACATCGCCCTCTCATCGCACTACCATCGCACTACCATCGTCCGTTCATCGCACGTACATTGCCCTCTCATCGCACGTACATCCTACGTAGTGAACACGTAGTTTGCACGTATTTGTAAGTGAAAATACGTAGGATGTACGTGTAAACCCTGTGTAAACATTGTGCGAAGATAGTAGGATGCACTACGACATTTTTCGTGGTTTTTTGAGAATTTTGCATAATTTTGTACGTAAAATTTTTTTATTTCAAAAATTCTTTGTACCTTTGCCCCCAAATTCGTGCGCTTGAGCGCGCGTTTTTGTCGTGCACGTATGTATGCGACCCCCAAGATACGAAAAATTATCATTAGTTATGTTTAAAGAATACAAGAATTTCAACCTTCCTGAGATAGCCGCTACGATGCTGGCTGATTGGGAGAAAAACGATTTATTTGGTCAGAGTGTAGAAACCCGCCGTGGTCATCAACCGTTCCTTTTCTTTGAGGGTCCCCCCTCAGCCAACGGTATGCCCGGCATCCACCACGTTTTGGCTCGCACGATTAAGGATACGTTCTGCCGCTATAAGACGATGCAAGGTTTTGAGGTTCGCCGCAAAGCCGGTTGGGACACGCACGGTTTGCCCGTTGAACTCGGTGTGGAGAAGAAACTCGGTATCACCAAAGAGGATATCGGTAAGAAAATCTCGGTGGACGAGTACAATGCCGCTTGCCGCAGCGAGGTGATGAAATATACCAAAGAGTGGACCGCCCTCACCAAGCAGATGGGCTATTGGGTCGATCTTGATCATCCGTATATCACGTACGACAACAAGTATATCGAGACGCTGTGGTACCTGCTGAAAGAACTTTACAAAAAAGGCTATCTCTACAAAGGTTACACTATTCAGCCCTACTCGCCTGCTGCCGGTACGGGCCTTTCATCGCACGAGCTCAACCAGCCCGGTTGCTATCGTGATGTGAAGGATACTACCTGTACGGCTCAGTTTGAGGTAATAAATCGCGATGCGCTCGCTCTGCCTGCTGAGTTGCCCGTGTATTTCCTGGCATGGACGACTACTCCCTGGACGTTGCCCTCTAACACCGCCCTTTGCGTAGGCCCGAAAATCGATTATGTAGCCGTAAAAGGCGCCAACCCCTACACCGGTCAGGAGGCTATTTATATCCTCGCAGAAGCGCGTTTGAGCGCATATACCAAGGAACTCAGCCGGAAAGATGCGGAGGGAAACCTCATCGCGCCCGAAGTGCTGGCGCATTACAAGGGCAATGAGTTGGTTGGCGTTACCTACAAACAGCTCTTCCCGTGGGTGGATCCGGTGGATGTAGTGGAAGGCAAAGTGGTGAACCGCAAGCAAGATGCGTTCCGCGTTATCCCCGGTGATTACGTAACCACCGAAGATGGTACGGGTATCGTACATATCGCGCCTACTTTTGGTGCTGATGATAAGAAAGTGGCAGAAGCAGCCGGCATTCCCTCGCTTTACATGATTAACAAAAACGGCGAGACGCGTCCGATGGTGGATTTCAGCGGTAAGTATTGGCTGATTGACGAACTCGACGAAGCGTTTGTAAACGAAGCCGTTAATACAGAGCTGTATGGCAAATATGCGGGGCAGTGGGTGAAGAATGCTTACGACCCCCAATACACGGTGGATGGGCGTTACGATGAAGCCGCAGCGCAGAAAGACGAAAATCTTGACATTCGCTTGTGCATGGAGATGAAGGCAGACGGACGCGTGTTTAAGATTGAGAAACACGTGCACAATTATCCGCATTGCTGGCGCACAGACAAACCCGTATTGTATTACCCGCTCGACAGCTGGTTCATCCGTTCTACTCAAGCTCGCGAGCAGATGATCGCGCTAAACAACACCATCCGTTGGCAACCCGAATCCACAGGTACCGGCCGTTTTGGCAAATGGTTGGAGAATCTCAACGATTGGAACCTCAGCCGTTCGCGTTATTGGGGCACCCCGCTGCCCATCTGGCGCACCGAAGATGGTAAAGAGGAGCTCTGCATCGGCTCGATTGAGGAGTTGTTTGCTGAAATAGACAAGGCTGTCAAAGCCGGATTCATGCAGGAGAACCCCTGGCCGAAGTTCAAGGTGGGCGATTTCTCGGAAGCCAACTACGCTCCCGAAATCATCGATTTGCACCGTCCGTATGTAGATAATATCATCCTCTGCTCGCCCTCCGGCAAGCCGATGCGCCGTGAGCTCGACCTCATCGACGTATGGTTTGATTCAGGCGCCATGCCGTATGCACAAAATCACTATCCGTTTGAGAATCAAGACCTTCCGCGTACGGCCGACTTCATTTCCGAAGGTGTGGATCAAACACGCGGTTGGTTCTTCACCCTCCACGCTATCCACACGATGATTGAGGGCAAGGTGGCGTTTAAGAACGTGATTTCCAATGGTTTGGTGCTCGATAAGAAAGGCAACAAGATGAGTAAGCGTTTGGGCAATGCGGTTGATCCGTTTGAGGCGCTGCAGAAATATGGTGCTGACCCTATCCGCTGGTACATGCTTACCAACGCATCGCCTTGGGAAAACCTGAAGTTTGATCCGGAAGGCGTAGAAGAAGTGCGTAGAAAATTCTTCGGCACGCTGTATAACACCTACTCATTCTTCGCTCTCTACGCCAATGTAGATGGTTGGACCCCCGACATGCAAGCAGCCCCCGAGCACCTCACGGAGATCGATCGCTGGATTCTCAGCTGCTTACATTCGCTCATCAAGGATGTGACGGCCAACTACGAAGCATACGAGCCGACCAAAGTAGGTCGCGCTATCTCTGATTTCCTCCAGGAGAACCTCTCCAATTGGTATGTTCGCCTCAATCGCAAGCGTTTCTGGGGTGGCGGCCTCACCGACGATAAGAAAGCCGCTTATTCCACGCTCTATACCTGCCTCCGTACGGTAGCGCAACTGATGGCACCTATCGCTCCTTTTTATGCTGACCAGCTGTACCGCGATTTGGCAGGCGGCGAGAGCGTGCACCTGAGCCAATGGCCAGCAGCCGACAACAACTGCATCAACGCCAAGCTCGAGCGCTCGATGGCGCTGGCGCAAGATGCCACTTCCATGATTCTTTCGCTCCGCAAACGGGCAGAGAAGAATGTGCGTCAGCCGCTTGCCAAGGCCGTTATCCCGGCTCCTGATCAGACTGCCCTCGAAGCATTGATGCGCGTTGCCGACCTCATCAAGAGCGAGGTAAACGTAAAAGAGCTCCAGATCGTAAACAAAGAAGACAGCACGATTCAGCTCGTGAAAAAGATCAAGCCCAACTTCAAGGTGCTCGGCAAGAAAGTAGGTGGCGCAATGAAGGAATTGGCCGCATTCATCGGCAAAATGACGCAAGAGCAGATCAATGCTTTCGAAGCCAATGGCGCGCTCACTGTGCAGCTTTCTACTATGGAATATACCCTCCTTCCGGAGGACGCCGATATCCTTACGGAAGATATGCCGGGCTGGCTGGTAGCCAACGATGGTTTGCTTACCATCGCGCTCGATGTAGAGCTCACGCCTGCGCTTATTGAAGAAGGTATCGCGCGCGAGCTGGTCAACCGCATTCAGAACCTGCGCAAGGCTTCCGGTTTGGAAATCACCGACCGCATTGCTGTACAGATTGAGCGTCAGGATGCCATCAATGATGCCGTCTTGCATTTCAGCGATTATATTGCTTCTCAGGTATTGGCTAATTCCATTGAACTAGCTGATAATCTGCAAGATGCAGCGCTTATTGAAGATATGAATCTGCATATTCACATTTCTAAAGTTGGATGCTAATTATGAAACGACAACTATTTCTTTTCCCCATATTGGCAGCAGTAGCCGTGCTCTTTACGGGTTGCTTCATTGACCCCGATAATACCGGCACCAAAGTCAAGGTTGATCCGCTTTTGTTGCCTGGCCGCTGGGAGGCTCCCTCGCAAATAGCGGGAGCCGATGCCAACGCCAAGTTAGTGTATGTTTTCCTAAAGGAAACCTGTTCGGTAGGCAATAACACTTATGGCAAATGGGGTTATCAGCTCGACCAAGGCGATTTTGAGCCCGCTGATTGGGAATTGGCCGAAGAGCAATTGCTCAATCAGTCTGCTGAGGGCGATTATCATAAAAATGGTTGGTTTGGCTGGGCTATTGAAAACGATGGCGAAATTCAGCTCTATAACACCACCTCTGTAGGCGATGCCGTAGTGCCGTATGCGCTCAGAGTCAAAGCTTTCTCATCTACTGAGATGACTGTTATTGATGCGGGGAAAACATACGTTTTCCGAAAAGTACAATAATCTAAAAGTGGGAAGAAAAAACTCCAAAATCCTCGATTTCATCGATAAAAACATGCGTAAGTTTCTTAAAATAGCAAGTATCACGTTGGCTTCGCTGCTCGGCCTTATATTGGTAGCGGCAGGCGTATTGGTGTATTGGGTGTTTACGCCCGAGCGCCTCACTCCCGTAGTGCGCGATTTGGCGGATGAGTTTATTACGTGCGACTACGAGATTGGACAAGTAGATCTTACGTTCTTCTCCACTTTTCCGGAGTTTGGTCTCCGCGCTGACGGCATCCTGATTGAGAATCCGGTAGCGGGTGCGCAATCCGACACCGTGTTGGCAGCCAAGAAAGTGGTGGCGCGCATTGATATCATGGCCCTGCTCCAGCAAGGCGAGCTCAGTATCCGCGAGTTAGCGTTAGCCGATGCGCAACTCAATGCGTTCATCAGCGAGGATGGCACCGCCAATTTCGATGTGCTCTCGCTGCCGCAAGACACGACTCCGGAGGACACGACCGAAGCGTCGTTCATCCGCTCTGTCTCGCTCAACGACCTCACGGTTTCGCTCATTGCCCACAAGATATCCTTGCTCAGTTTGCGCGATTCCATCGATATTTTGCTCCTCGATCCTGCTATCTCGCTCGCTACGAGAATGCAGCAAGAGAAGGTGGTGGGGTCGCTTAAAGCAGACTTCCCGCATGTGGATGCTCGATACGCAAATGCCGATTACGCATCGGGGCTTGCCGTGTCGCTCTCCGCTCCGTTTGCTTTGGACCTTCAGATGGATGAGCCTTTTGCCATTCAGCACGCTGCCATATCGCTCGATGATGCGCGATTGGCTGTCAACTCATGCCAAATCACGCTTACGGGTGATGCTGCCCTCATTCCGCAAATCCATACTGATCTTGCTCTCAGCACCAACACCGTCCGCGTGAGCGAGTTGCTGAAGATAGTACCTGCGGCTTTGTTCACTATGCCCGAGGATATCCACGCAGATGCTTCTGTGCGTCTCGCGGCCAAGGTACGAGGTGACTATTCGGATTCCATCATGCCGATTGTAAGCGGCCATCTTTATGTTTCTGATGCGGAGGGCTCGATGGAGAGCCTGCCTTATACGCTCACCAATGTAGCAGGCGATGCAGCGTTTTTGCTCGATTTCAACGGGAAAACGCCCTCGTATGCTGTGATTGAAAACCTGTATGCTGAAACCAAGCAATCCAACGTAAGTGCATCCGGCCGAGTGGATGATTTGCTCGGGGATATGCAGCTCGACATGCAACTGGATGTCAACCTGCATCTGCCCGATGTGCAGTATTTCCTTCCCGAAAATATCACGGCAGAAGGCCAACTCACAGGATTGCTGAATGCGCAAATCGGGCTTTCCGATCTTACAGCAATGCAACTCGACCGCGGCAAGATTCAAGCGCAACTTAACGTAAGTCGTTTTGCTGCCAATTATGATAGTATGCTTATTCGTGCGCCTCAAGCCAATCTTTCGTTGGCTATACCGAGTGCGCGCAAGGGAGCGACTCCTGCAAGCAGCAAGAAAGCACGCAAGATGAAGCGCAAACCGATGGATTTCATCAGCGGCAAACTCATCCTGCAAGAGGGTCTCACCGTGCAGCAAACAGATGCGCTCGCAGCCGAATTGGCCGCCTCTGAGATTGAGTTGTGCGCCTCGAATTTCCTTTCGTCTAACCCCATCATTGCGGCTGACGTTACGCTGGCTTCTCGTTCGCTGAAAGCTTCGCTCCAGATGGCCGACTCCATTGGCAATACCGTGCCGGCTTCCGTTGACACCAAGCAGCCTCATCTGCAAGCATACGTAGAATACGACAATCGCGCTACCTTGCCCACGCTATCGTGTGCGTTCAATATGGAGCACCTCGCCGCAACTTACGACACGATCACGGCTGAGGTAGCTGCGCCTCAGGGCCGCGTTTCGATGGCGAATGAAGCAGAAAGCCTGCGCGCCACCATCAATGCCAATCAGCTGATGGCAAGTATGGGCAGTATGGCCGATGTGCGTTCCGGCAAGTTGGCCCTCTCGGCTTCGGCTCGTCATGATAAAGGCAAAGAGAATGTGCTGCTGGAATGGCGTCCGCGCTTGCGGTTTGATGTACAGAATGCCGTAGCACATATGCGCGGGATTGAGCCCGAAGTGAAAGTGCCGGCATGTAAGTTTGAATATTCCAATCGCGAATTCAATATTGATACCGCGCGCGTAGAATTGGCGCATTCGTCGTTCTCGCTCGCTGGCAAGGTGCAGAATATCGGCCCTTGGCTCGAAGATAAAGGGCTGCTCACCGGCAACCTGCGTTTTATCTCTGACTATGCGAATATCGATGAGCTATTGGCGCTTATCAGCGATGATTCGGAGGAAACAGCAGCCGCAACAGAGGCGACCGAAGAGAGCAGCACCTCCGTTTTTATGGTGCCCAAGGGAGTGGATATCTCGCTCTATACAAGCATCAATCTCGCTTCGGCCTTCAGCCAATCGGTGCGCGAATTGGGCGGTATGGTGTATATCCGCGATGGCGTGATGGTGATTGAGGAGATGGGCTTCATTTGCGAAGCAGCCAAGCTCCAACTCACGGCCCTATACAAGACGCCTCGCCGCAATCATATCTTCTGCGGATTGGATTACCACATGACCAATATCAACGTAGAGGAACTCGTAAACATGATTCCGCAAGTGGATACCCTCCTCCCAATGCTCCGCTCTTTCCGCGGTGCTGCCAATTTCCACTTGGCGGCGGAGACGTATCTCAACGACAAATACGAGCTGAAGACGTCCACCACGCGTGGCGCTATGTCTATTGATGCCAAAGACCTTACGCTACTCGACGGCGAAGTGTTTGCTAAGATTGCTAAGTTGCTGACATTCAAGAAGAAAACGGAGAATAAGATCGACTCTATTTCTGCAGAAGTGGCTCTCTATAAGAGCGAACTCGACATCTATCCGTTCCTCATCTCGTGCGACAAATGGATGGGGGCAGTGGGTGGCCGTCATCATTTAGACGGCACGATGGATTACCATATCAATCTGCTTTCACCGCTCTACTTGGGCGTACATGTAGGAGGCAATCTGAATACGTTTGAGAAATTATCTGACCTCGATATCAAATTGGCGAAATGCATCTACGCCAAGGACTTCAAGCCCGTGTTCAGGGGCGAAGTAGATACGCGCTCCGCCGATATCCGAGCGATGATTCGTAAAGCACTTGAATCAAATGTAAAATAGATAAATCACTTAACCCCCTTCGCTGCCCGCTCAGTTGGCAGTGCCGGAAAACTATTAATTTATTATGAAAAAACTAATTATCCCCGCAGCACTTGCAATGACTATGCTATCCTGCACCACACGTGAGAACCCGCTGCTTACAACGCCCAAGAATGAGTATGGCGTAGTAGAGTTCAGCCAAGTACAACTCTCTGATTACAAGCCCGCTTTCGAGGCTGCAATTGCAGCGTACAATGCCGAAATCGACGCTATCGTTAACTGCCCCGATGCTCCCACTTTCCAGAACACGGTAGCCGCTCTTGACCGTTCTGGTCTTCTGCTGGAGCGCGTAGAAGGTGTGTTCTACAATCTGCTCGAGACCGAGGGCGATGATGAAATGAATAAGCTTGCTGAAGAAATCAGCCCGATGGTGACCGAAGTATCGGATAATATCCTTCTCAACGAAGGCCTCTTCCAGCGCATCAAAGCTGTGTATGACACCCGCATGGAAGCCAACCTGACACCTGAGCAGCTCCGTCTTACGGAGGTGATTTATCGTCAGTTCGCTCAGAATGGCGCCAACCTTGATCCTGCTGCCAAAGAGCGCCTCAAAGAGATCAACAAAGAGCTTGCCAGCCTTTCGCTGAAGTTTGGTCAGAACGTAGTAGCAGAGACCAACTCTTGCCAGCGTTTTGTAACCAATGAGGCAGAGCTCGAAGGACTGCCCGAAGGCGCCAAAGCTGCTGCTGCAGAAGAAGCTGCTGCTGCCGGTCATGAGGGAGAATGGCTCTTTACCCCCAAACGCACCAGCTTCACTCCGGTGCTCCAATATTGCACCAATCGTGAGCTCCGCAAAACGCTCTTGATGGATTACACCACTCGCGGCAACCACGATAATGCCAACGACAACAAGGCCATCATCAACCGCACGATGCGTCTGCGCACGGAGAAAGCTCACCTCTTCGGTTTTGATTGCGCAGCTGACTTCATCCTCCAAGATGCTATGGCTCACGACGGCAAGACCGCTTATGAGTTCCTTCTCTCTGTTTGGGAGCCCTCACTCGCTGCTGCCAAGCGTGAACGTGCCGCCCTCCAGGAGCTTCTCGACGAAGACATCAAGGCAGGCCTCGTAAAGGTGAACTCGCCTGAAGATGCTAAACTGCAGCCCTGGGATTGGTGGTTCTATACGGAGCGTCTTCGCAATTTGAAGTATGCCGTTAACGAAGAAGAACTCAAGCCCTATTTTGAGCTCTCCAACGTGCGCAAGGGTGTGTTCAACCTTGCTCATCGCCTGTACGGCATCAATATCGAGCCGGTTAGCGGTGTACCCGTTTATAACCCCGAGTGCGAAACCTTCAAGATTACGGACGCTGAGGGCAACCTGCTCGCAATCTTCATAACCGACTATTTCCCGCGCGCAACCAAGCGTCCGGGCGCATGGATGAATAATATGGTGAGCCAATACATTGACGACAACGGCGTGGATCATCGTCCGATTATCGTAAACGTAGGCAATTTCAATAAGCCGACTGCCGGTCAGCCCGCTCTCCTTTCGATGGATGATGTAGAGACCCTCTTCCATGAGTTTGGTCATGCGCTCCATGGCATTCTCTCTAAGTGCACCTATCGCACACTTTCCGGAACGAACGTGCCGCGCGACTTCGTAGAGCTCCCCTCGCAGATCAACGAAAACTGGTGCTATGCTCCGGAAGTAATGAAGACGTATGCTTTCCATTATCAAACGGGCGAAGTGATTCCTGACTCGCTTATTCAGAAGATCAATGCCGCTTCCACCTTCAATATGGGCTTCGTTGAGACCGAGCTCCTGTCAGCTTCTATCCTCGATATGGACTACCACCTGCTCACCTCGGTGGATACGATTGACGTAAACGCTTTCGAGGCTGCTTCGATGGCTAAGATGGGCATGATTCCGGAGATTATCACCCGCTACCGCTCTACCTTCTACAACCATATCTTCACCACGGGCTACGAGGCTGGCTACTATTCTTACACTTGGTCGGCTGTACTCGATTCCGATGCATTCCATGCGTTTGTAGAAACAGGTGATATTTTCGATCCGGCAACCGCTGCTCGCTTCCGCGATGAGATTCTCTCCAAGGGTAATACGGCAGATGCGGCTGTCCTCTATCAGAACTTCCGCGGCCGTCAAGCTGATCCGAAATTCTTCCTCGAGAAGAAAGGCCTCAACTAATTTTCGTAGCTTACGATTGCGATATCCTTCATACTACTCACTGTAGGAGCAGCTGCCGCATGCTGGCTGCTCCTACAATCCTATCGAAGGGAGGATGCTCAGCAGAATGTTTTTCTGCTGAGCCTTATGCTTGGTGTCATGTCGCTGTTTGTGCCCGATGCCGTCATGCTCTTCCCTGTTGTATGGTGGTTGATTTTCGCCCTTCGCGCAAGCAACTTCCGCACTTATCTGGCATCGTTGGTGGGCGTCTTGGTGGTATTGCTTTATGCTAGCATAGGATGGCTGCTTTGGCCACAATCGGCTGCTATTGGCTATATTATGCACGCTTGGGATACGGTTTTCCCGCGCGTTTTTATAATAGCAGCATGGGCGTCAGCGCCTACTGCCTGGCGGATAGTTTTCATCGTATCATCCGTTGCGGCATGCGTAGGACTAATCTGTGTTATTAGCTTCGGAAGCAGGTTTACGCAAGCCAGCGTACGTATCCAATCGCGTAGTATGATTGCGGCACTTGCGTTCTTGATTTCAATCGTTTCGGTAGTATTTCCGCCGGCTCAAGGACTGTCCCTTTTTCCAATTGTATGGCTCGCAGCGGTTTACATGTGTAGCTTGTATTTGCTCACATATGGCTTCCCTCGTTTCTCTCTTCGATTGCGAAGCAAAGGGTCAAACATGCGGAGGCTCTCGCGCAAGGCCGACAGTCAGAATCCCTTCAAACGAAAACCCACAACCTATGGCTCCCCTCGGCGTTCTTTCTCGCGTTCATCGCGAGGGCGCTCGCATTATTCAAGCTAATTCCGGAGAAAAACTATCCAATGCATGAAAACGCACCTTTCTGAACAACTGATTGGAGTCATTGTTGCCGCTCTTTTGATTGGGGCAATCATCGCTTGTATGCACATCATGAATCGCAATGATGATGCCCGCCGTAATACGTTGGCACAGCGGCAGCATCGCAAGGAGGTGCAAGACAGTCTTGCGCGGTCGGCAGCAGAGCGCGACAGCTTGCGCTTGGTGTGGGCAAAGCAGAAGCACGAACGCGACAGCCTGCGTCCGATATGGGAGGCGCAACGGCTGGAACGCGAGCAGAAGAGAGCGAAATGGGAGCGAGAGAAGGCCATACGCGATTCTGTTCGATATGCTCAAGAGCATATTGAGATTATCCTTCAGCCGTTTGACCCCAATACGGCCGATAGCACTACTTTGGTCCATCTTGGTCTCCGGCCATGGATGGCTCGATCGGTGATGCGGTATCGCGAAAAAGGCGGCCGCTTCAGGCAGAAGGAGGACTTCCGCAACGTTTATGGCATGACGGATTCGCTCTATGCTGCATTGGAGCAGTATGTGCAGATTACCACTGACACAACATTGGCTTCGGCCAACATTCTAACCATTAAGAAAGATACCATTCTTAACCTCAACACTGCCGACACAATAGAATTGTGCTATATCCGCGGTATTGGTACATATACAGCCAAGAACATTGTCCGGTATCGGAAACGCTTAGGTGGGTTTGTGTCCGCAGAGCAATTGCGTGAGATTACACCACCCATACAACGTGTTGACTCCATTATCCCGCACTTCATAGCAGATTCGGCTCATATCAGCCCGCTCTATATCAATCGATTGTCGGTCGATGCAATGGTGCGCCATCCGTATCTGAATTTTTCGCAAGCTAAAGCCATTCGTGACCGCCGGCATCGAAAAGGGGCAATCCGAAGCGAAGAAGAATTAGAAACGCTCAAATCAGACCATCAGTTGGTCTTTACAGAAGAAGACCTCGTGCGATTACGCCCATATATCTCATACGAAAAATAACCAAATAATCCATTAATAAGCATAAGGTGGGTTCTAAAAATTCCCATTTAAGAAAAACAATTCAAAAATATGCGTAAAACAATTATCATTCTTGCAGCAATATGCTGCTTGTTTTCCTGCTCTAAGGAGGCAGAAGTAAGTTCGCCCGATGGTCAGCTGACGATTGATTTCTCGCTGACTGAATCAGGCGTTGCCACCTATCGTGTTTCCCCCAAGGGGGTAAGCGGAGAACTCGGGTTCTCGCTTATCAAGATTGCCGATTTGGGCGTTGCCGACAGCACAATGACTGATGCTATCGACTTGCGCGACGGTTTCAGCATTGTAAATATCTCGACTTCGTCTTTTTCTGAAACATGGGAAACAACCTGGGGCGAAGAGCAATATATCACGGACAACCACAACGAATTGGTAGTTGAGCTCAAGCACAAGTCCGGCATCCGGATGGATGTGATTTTCCGAGCATTCAACGATGGTTTTGCTTTCCGCTATCGCTTCCCCGAACAGGTAGGGCTTGACTCATTTATGATTATGGACGAGCACACCTCTTATCGTTTTGATAATGAACCTATAGCATGGTCTATCCCATGGCGCACTGAGTATTATGAGGCGATCTATACCGATGCTCCGCTGCTGAGTAAAGACTCGATGTGCGATCCTATCACTCTCCAATGGGCAGATGGATCGTATGGCTACTTGCACGAGGCACAGCTAGTAGATTATCCCGCACAGAATTTCTATATTGCTGACTCATCGGTATGCACCTATCTCACGCCTTGGCAGAATGGCGTAAAAGCTTATTGCCGAGCTCCTTTCCAAACGCCTTGGCGCATGCTGATCCTCACGGATAACCTCTCGGACCTTTGTGCGAGCCGCATCATGCTCAACCTCAACGACCCTTGCGCTATCGACGACACCTCTTGGATTCGTCCGATGAAGTTTATCGGCATCTGGTGGGGCATGCATCTTAAGACCATGACTTGGCGCCAAAGCCCTATTCATGGTGCAACTACAGCTAACATGGAACGCTACCTGCGTTTTGCAGCTGAGCATCATATCCAAGCTGTGTTGGCCGAAGGATGGAACAAAGGCTGGGAGGGCTACGAAGGCGTTTGGCCGGATGAGCGATTCTCTTTTGTGGAACCTTATTCTGATTACGATATCGAATATCTCTCCCGATTGGCCGATTCGCTGGGCGTAGAGATAGTATGCCACCACGAGACGAGTGGTCAAGCTGGGCAGTATCAGCAAGAGATGGAGGCTGCCTATGATTTTATGAAAGCACATGGTATCACGGCTGTGAAAACAGGTTATGTATCCCCCATCATCACAACCCTCGATGGACGCCAATACAATTGTTCTCAGTCGGGCGTTCGTCATTACCGAGAGGTGATCCAGACGGCTGCTCGCAAGCACGTCACAATCGACAACCACGAGCCGGTGATGCCTACTGGCTTGCAACGCACCTATCCGAATCTGATGACGCAAGAGGGTATCCGCGGACAGGAATGGAACGCATGGGCTGCCGATGGCGGTTCACCCGCTTCACACGTATGCACCTTGCCGTTCACCCGTATGTTGGCCGGACCGGCTGACTATACGCCCGGTGTGTTTGATTTTTCTAACCCCGTACAGCCCAATACCCGCGTGCACGCTACCATCGCCAATCAGCTTGGTCTTTTCGTAACGATGTACTCGCCTTTGCAGATGGCATGTGACCTGCCCGAGAGTTATATGAAGCACCCCGATGCTTTCCGCTTCATTGAGGACGTGCCTTGTGATTGGAAGCAATCCAAGCTGCTGATGGGCGAGATTGGTCAATACGTTGTCTTCGCTCGAGAAGACCGCCATTCTGATGATTGGTACATAGGCGGCACCACGGATGATGAGGCGCGTACGCTCAAGTTGGACCTCCGTTTCCTGCCCAAAAACCGCACATATACCGCTACCATCTACCGCGATGCCGAGGATGCCGATTGGCGAACCAACCCCTATGCCTACACCATCGAAGAGATGGAGGTGAATGCCGAAACGACTCTCCAGATTTGGCTGGCTTCCGGTGGCGGTTTTGCCATCCGTCTTCACGCCAAAGACTGATTCTTCTACGGAAAAATGAGCTTTTAACATCGCTCTTCCTTCGTAGTTCCATGCTGCGGGGGTGGCTGTATTTTACAAGTTAGGTGGGTTCGGAATTCGCTTGTTATATTTTGGATTTATTTTCGAGGTAAAATTGGAAGTAGAAGAGGGTGCCTTTCCTGCAAAAAATAGACACTATTATCCGCCGCCTCCGACCACTGGAACGCGCAGCCTCTGGAACGCGCGCAGCGCCATACCCTTACTCTAAAATGTGTGAACTTTGTGAACTTTGTGAACTTTTTGTGAAAAAGCTTCTTTCAAAAACTGAGTGCGCTATCCTCACGGACTGCGCACTCTTTATGTAATGAGAGCAGTCGGAGGAGTAAATCTTTCAGATTTCTGCAGATAATATCAGCAGCCAACAAACAATACGCCTGAGCTCGCGCTCCGGATAGGCAGCAGGCTGCAGAACCTGCTGCAGCATTGGCCACTTGTATTCCGCTTCGCTGCTTTCACCGGTTCACTGTATTCTATGCTGCCACTTTTATTCTGCTTCGCTGGTTTTGCCGCTTTCGCTACATTCTCAGCGGCTCTTGCTTATAGTGATATCGCAGCAGTTTGCTGCGATTCTCGTATTGTTCGTTGGCAGGACGGGATAGCTCCCTATATTATCTCCGTCATCGCGTTCATGGCGGTACACTCGGCGCGGGTGCAACGGCCTTAGTTGGGCACATAATGCTGCCAAGGAGAGAGGAGAAGAAGCCTCCCTGCGGCGATAGTCTCGATAAGGTTTCCTGGCGGCTTATACTTCGCACAGTTTTTATTCTCGCAACTTTTCCTGAAAAAATAGACACTTTCCTGAAAAAATAGACAGACGGCACATTTGTTCACAAAGTTCACAAAGTTCACAGATTATTCAGTAAGGATGCGCTACCCCTGCATTTTTCTGCCATTACCCCCCTACTTTCGACCACTTTACTACCTACTTTTCGGTATTTTATATGCCATATTCCCATAAGTTTAAATGATAAATTTGGGGGGTTATTTCTTAGGGGGGGAGTATTATAATATACTATATGCGCACACGTGCCTGAGACTCAAAAATGTGTGAACTTTGTGAACTTTGTGAACTTTGTGAACAATTGACAAAAATGCCAATGTAGAATAATTGTTAATATGCAACTACTACGATTTTTTTCGTACTCAATTGCATTTTTTTCGGATTTCATGCATTTTACCTTTTTTTTATCCAATTTTTAGCAGTAATTTTGCACCGCAATCAGATGAGGCACGAATCGTCGGAGATGGCTTCGCTAACGAAAGTCTCTTCCCGGGCAGAGACAGCAGCGCTCCGCATCTCCTCCTCTCCCCATTCGAGCATAGCTCTCTGGGGGCCCCAACGGAGACTCATCGCACGTTCATCGCACGTTCATCGCGTTACCATCGCACACACGTACACGAATAGCCGCTATGCGGCGTTCCAGTAGTTCCAGTAGCCTGCGGTTGTTCCAGTAGCGCTTCGCGCGTTCCAGATGGTTGCAGAAAAAAATAATAGGCCGAAGGCCGTTGTTCTTTTAAATAACAATATTTCTCAAGATTAAACAAGATTTTTTCTTTTATTCGACAACGAGAAATAATTGTGAATAATTTTGATAATAGGCCGAAGGCCGTTGTTCTTAAAAAAAAACAACCTGTCTATTTTGTTCTTTATATATCATGGCAAAGAAAGATAAGAAAGTAAACGCATGGCAAATCATAGTAGCCGTGTTTCAAGCCCTCGCAGCCCTCTTCGGCTCGCTGAAGAAGTCGCACGACTCTGCCAAAGCAGAGTCTGACTCGGCAACAGAGACCCTCTCTAACTCCCCCTTGGAGGGGGAAGACCGTTCCAAGTAGAGCCTGCGGCTCTGTTCCAGAAGCCTGCGGCTGTTCCAATTGCCCTTCGGGCGTTCCAAGAATCGAAAGCCAACGAATAAATTCTGCTGCGGATAAATAAAGAAAATCCCATCGCGAGAGCGGTGGGATGTCTTTCCAAAAGTTCACAAAGTTCACAAAGTTCACACATTTTAGAGTAAGGGTGTCTACTTTTTGCGGAAAAGACACCTCCCCCTAAACAGGTGGAATAGAGGGGGTCTTGAAACTATCTGAAACGCGCGAAGCGCTCTGGAACTTTCCCTAATGTGCTACCCGCTCAGGCGGGCTCTTTGTGGGTTCGGTAACGATTTTTCCCGATTCGGTACGATTGGTATTTCGGAAAAGGAAGAAAAGCAGTAATTTTGCAGCCGAAATCAATTTATTATTGCTTATGACTTCCTTTATCAAGAAATTGGACAACACCATCCTGGACTGCTGGTCGAAACCGGCCATCTCCCTTTACGGACAACAACCGCTTAGCTATGGTGAATACGCAAGGGCCATCAATGAACTGCAATATATATGGTCAGGAATGGGCCTCCAGCCCGGCGACAAGGTGTGTATCAACGCCCGCAGTAGCGTGAACTGGATGACCGTGTTTATGGCCGCAGCCACGGGTGGATACGTGAGCGTACAGCTCTTCAACGGCTTCACGCCCGCTGATACCGCCAAGCTGACCGACCATTCAGATAGCCGCATTCTCTACACGGAGAAACGCACATTCAGCCAAATGAATCTGCAAGAAATGCCCCAATTGATAGCCGTTTTTGACTGTGATACGATGGAGCTGCTTGCAAGTCGAAGTGGCGCAAATGAACAAGCAGGCATCACGGAAGCCCATATAGCAGCTTGGAAAACGGCTTTTGCTGCTGCTCATCCTCATTGGAGCTATGCTGACTTCCGCTGCGCAGACGTGCCGATGGATGCGCTTTGCGCGATCATGTACACTTCCGGCTCAACCGGCAATCCGAAAGGCGTGATGCTCTCGGTGAAGAACTTCAGCGCCAACGTGGAGCTCGTAGAGAAAGTTCTTCCAATGAAGCGAGGTGAAAACCATTTTAGCGTTCTTCCATACGCCCATATCTTCGGCCTCACGGTAGATGCTATCAGTTCGCTCTGTATCGGTATGCACCTCTGCATTTTGGGCGCCCTCCCCATGCCGAACCTGCTCAAAGAAGCCTTTGCGGCCCTTCGTCCGCGTATCTTCTTTGCTGTTCCGCTTGTGCTTGGTAAATATACAGAATATATTTTAGGCGAAGACTTGCGCAATGCAAACGTGCGCGAAGCACTCGAGCATTACGAAGACCATCCCGACGTTTGCCAACGTCTGCATGACAAGTTGATGGCAGCCTTGGGTGGAAACATCGAAGCTTTCGTTACGGGTGGTGCTGCCATCCCACCGGAGATTGAGAACTTGCTCGCATTCAAACTCAAGACCCCTTTCATCAGCGGATATGGCATGACAGAATGTGCGCCCGTCATCTCAGTAGGGCCCGTAGGTAAATACAAGGCCAAATCGTGCGGTATGATTTACGATTGGTATATTCAAGCTAAAATCAACTCCTCCGACGAACAAACGATTCCTGGAGAAGTGCTCGTAAAAGGCGATGTCGTTTTTATGGGCTATTACAAAAATGAGGAAGCCACCCGCGAAGTACTGTCCGCAGATGGTTGGTTGCACACGGGTGACGTAGGTGTGATTGATGCCGATCGCATCCTCTTCCTCTCCGGTCGTTGCAAGAACATGATCCTCACTTCCAATGGGCAGAATATCTTCCCCGAAGAGATTGAGGTAGTGCTCAATACATTACCACTGGTGGCCGAGTCGCTTGTAGTGCAACGCGAGCACGTGATTCATGCAATCATCGTAGTAAACGAAGCGCAAGTGCAAGCCGCTGGTTATGATGCCGATACCATTCAAGCTATCATGCGCGGAAACATCAACCGCCTCAACACCCTCATCCCTAAATATTCGGCTGTAAGCACCTTTGATACTCGCTTCGAACCCTTTGCCAAAACGCCCAAAGGTAGCGTGAAGAGGTACTTATATTAAGCCTCTCCGGTTCCCCTGCTAAGAGAGGTGGAGACCCTCTCCAGTTCCCCCCTACCAAGGGGGAGAGGGGGGGATGCGATGATATCCGCTACCAATGAACAATACAACTCGCGGTCTGCACAAAACAGCAAAGAAAGATTACAAAAGCAGATTTGGCGCGATTTTTGTGAATAAAAAAATACTATAACTGAAATCACCCCATGAGAGGGGCCTAAGAATATGAATAAACGTGTTGTAATCACAGGTATGGGCGTAATTTCGCCCATCGGTAATACTATTGAAAGCTTCAAAGAAGCACTTTTTGCCGGCAAATGTGGCATTACTAAGCTCGAATTGCCGGAATCAGATGATAACCGCGGCATTGCCATTTCTGTAGCAGGCCAAGTAAAGGATTTTCGTCCGGAAGATTATGGATTAACTCCCTCTGACATTCGCCGTAGCGACCGCTTCACGCATTTCGCTTTGGCAGCAACGCATCAAGCAATGGCCGAAAGTGGTTTGAAGGTAGGTGAGAACATCAGCGAAGAGATGTTGGGCGTATATATCGGTTCGGGCATCGGTGGTTTGGATACCTTCGTTACGCAAACCAAGAACATGGTTGAGAATGGTGCGAAAATGGTGTCTCCGCTGTTAATCCCGATGATGATTGCCAATATTGGTGGGGCTAACGTAGCGATTCGCTATGGAGCTAAAGGCCCGTGCTTGACGGCTGTCTCGGCTTGTGCTACGGGTACGAATGCTATCGGTGAAGCATTCTATGCTATTCAACGTGGTGATGCAGATGCTATCATTGCCGGTGGCTCAGAGGCGGCCATCAATCCGGTAGCTATCGGAGGTTTCCAAAACGCTCGTGCATTAACCAAAGAGAGTGATCCTGCTCTGGCTTGTTTGCCTTTTGACGAACGTCGTGGCGGTTTCGTGATGGCAGAAGGGGCTGGCGTGATGATTCTCGAAGAATACGAGCACGCCAAAGCGCGCGGGGCACATATCATCGCTGAGATTTGCGGCTATGGTCACACTTGCGATGCGCACCACGTTACGGCTCCCGACCCAGAAGGTAAGCCGGCTGCTCGCGCCATGCGTAAGGCGCTCGACCAAGCTGGGTATCAGGCTGGCGAGCAGCTCTATATCAACGCTCACGGCACCGGTACACATTTCAACGACCTCAGCGAGACCACCGCTATCAAGATTGCGCTCGGCGAAAAGGATGCACACAAGGCGATGATCAGCAGCACCAAATCCATGACCGGCCACATGATCGGTGCAGCTGGTGCAGTAGAGGCTATCGTATGCGCATTGGCCCTGCAAAACGATATGGTGCCGCCCACTATCGGACTCACCCAGCAAGACCCTGCTTGTGATTTGGACTACACCCCCCTCCATGCGCGCAAAGCACATTTGGATATTGCGCTCTCCAACTCCCTCGGTTTTGGTGGCCACAACGCATCCGTAGTGCTTCGCAAATGCGAATAACACCTAACCTTCCGGAAATATATTTTTTTTTAAACCTTACAATTATGAAACGCGAAGAAATAAAGCAGATTCTCCCTCATCGCGAGCCGATGTTGCTGGTGGACGAGATGGAGTTACAAGGCGATGAATGTGTAGCGCACTATACGGTACGCGGTGATGAGTTTTTCCTTCAGGGCCATTTCCCCAGTATGCCTATTGTACCGGGCGTGATTCTCTGCGAGATGATGGGACAGGGTTCTGCCCTTCTCCTCTTGGATCATCTGGACGGACAGACAGTGCCGATGTTCGTTGCGATGGAGAACGTGCGATTTAAGCATCCCGTTCATCCGGGCGACACGGTGGAGTCACATGCGAAAATCGTGAACCGAAGAGCCAATATCGTATTTATAGAATCGTCGGCTTACGTAAATGGTAACTTGAGCTGCTCTGCCCACCTGACGGTAGCGCTCACCAAAACAACAAAAGGATGAAATTATTAGAAAATAAAGTATCCGTAATCACCGGTGGTGTACGCGGCATCGGATTAGCAATCTCAGTGGCTTTTGCGCGCGAAGGCGCTCGGCTGCTGCTCACAACGACCCGTCATCCGGAGCGTTCGGCAGAAGCGATAGAGAGACTGCGCGCATACGGTACAGAGGTGCAGCTCGTAGAAGTGGATGTAGCCGACCAGGCAGCAGTGAACAACGTGCTTCTGCCGGCAGCAGATGCCATGGGAGGAGCCGATATCCTCGTGAACAACGCAGGCATCACCCGCGATGGGCTCATGCTCCGAATGAGTGAAGACGCTTGGGATGATGTGCTTCGCGTAGATCTGAAAGCGGCTTACAACACCATCCACGCCTTGCTGCCGAAGATGATGCGCAAGCAGGGGGCGATTATCAATATCGCCAGTATCGTAGGCATCGAGGGCAACGCGGGGCAGTGCAATTATGCAGCGGCCAAGGCCGGACTGATTGGCTTGAGCCGGTCACTCGCCAAAGAGATGGGGCCGAAGGGCGTTCGCACCAACTGCATCGCACCCGGTTATATTCTCACAGAGATGACCGACTTCATGAGCGAAACGATGGCCGCTGATTACATCAGTAAGATTGGCTTGAGACGTGCCGGCAAACCGGAAGAGGTGGCTAATGTAGCCCTCTTCTTGGCTTCGGATATGGCAAGTTATGTAAATGGTGCCGTAATCGAATGTACGGGCGCCATGTAAATAGGCATTCATCAATGGTGGGTATTACTCACACCTTACAAAAAAATAACATTATGGGTATATTAACAGGCAAAAAAGGCATCATCTTCGGTGCTCTGAATGATAAATCCATCGCGTGGAAAGCAGCAGAGGCTGCCGCTCGCGAAGGGGCAGAAATTGTGTTGACTAATACGGCCGCAGCTATGCGTTTTGGCACCACCAAAATATTAGGCAAGCAGCTCCAGGCACCCGTGATTGCCGCTGATGCTACGAGCGTCAGCGACTTGGAAGCCTTGGTAGAGAGCGCGATGGCGCATTTCAGCGGACAGTTTGATTTTGTGCTCCACTCGGTAGGCATGTCGCCCAATATCCGCAAAAGCATTCCTTACGAAAACATCAACTATGACCTCATGGGGAAGACAATCGATATCTCAGCGCTCTCTTGGCATAAATTGCTGCAAGTGCTCTATCAGAAAGATGCCATCCGCAAGGGAGGTTCAGTGGTTGCGCTCAGTTATATCGCAGCTGATCGTGTAGTGAGCGGATATTCAGATATGGCTGACGCAAAGGCGTTGCTCCAATCCATCACCCGCAATTTCGGTCATATATTCGGCAAAGAGCGCGGTGTAAGGGTGAACACGATCTCACAATCACCTACAATGACCTCTGCCGGAAGCGGCATTTCTGGTATGGATAAGATGTTTGATTTTGCCAATAAACTGGCGCCACTGGGCAATGCATCGGCCGAAGCGTGCGCTGACTATATCGTAATGCTCTTCAGCGATTACACCCGCTCCGTCACCCTCCAAAACCTCTATCACGATGGCGGATTTTCTAGTATGATTGTAAATGCTGAGGTGCTCTAAAACCGTTTATTAATATGAAAGCATACGTATTTCCAGGACAAGGGGCTCAGTTCCCCGGCATGGGAAAAGACTTATATGAGAGCAATGCCGTAGCGCGCGAATTGATGGACAAAGCCAACGAGGTACTCGGTTTTCGGCTTACGGATATTATGTTCAGCGGCACAGCCGAGGAGCTGCAGCAAACGAAAGTGACGCAGCCGGCAGTGTTCGTTTATTCGGTTGCGCAAGCGCTGAGTCAGGGCGAAGCGTTTCAGCCCGACATGGTAGCGGGTCACTCCTTGGGTGAGTTCTCTGCTTTGGTAGCCAGCGGTTGCCTCCGTTTTGAAGACGGCTTACGGCTGGTGTATGCCCGCGCAATGGCGATGCAGGCATGCTGCGATGCCGTACCCGGCACGATGGCTGCTATCATCAAGCTCGATGACAGCACGATAGAGCGTATCTGCGAGGAAACGGAAGGATTGGTCGTAGCTGCCAACTACAACTGCCCGGGGCAGGTAGTGATCTCTGGTGAGAAAGAAGCCGTGATGGCAGCTTGCGAAAAGATGAAGGAAGCCGGAGCTAAGCGTGCTTTACCACTGCAAGTGGGAGGCGCGTTTCATTCGCCCCTCATGGAGCCCGCTCGTAAGCAATTGGCAGAAGCTATTGAAGCCACTACATTTCATACCCCCATCTGCCCTATTTATCAGAACGTAGATGCCCGTCCGCATACAGATACGGATGAGATCAAGCAGAATCTCCTGTTGCAACTTACCTCACCCGTAAGATGGACAGATAGCGTGCTGCAGATGAAAGCCGATGGTATGACTGAGTTCGAAGAATGCGGACCAGGACAGGTACTTACCGGACTGATTAATAAGTGCTGATATTCCGCAGGCTCGTACTATATTTCTCATACTGAAAACATATAGCGCAGAGAAAGATCGAAACAACAGAAGAATCCGCAGGCAATGAAATGGTTTACGTTTTCCACTGACGAGGTGTTGTCAAGACATAATGTATGGTTACTGATGGTGGCACTGCTACTTTTCAGCACCAGCCTTTGGACGATTCTGTTGTTTCTCTTTTACCACCATTCGTATATTGAGATACTGATGGAGCTGGTGCAGTCGTTAGGGTTGTATGTATGTATTTACGAGGCCTACCGATGGTCAATGCGCTGGTGCAATCAGACGAATGCCAACGGATGGAAAGCACTGCTTATCTCCATTCTGTTTCAAGCCGCACTCTATTATCCGCTCCTATGGGCAGGTGTAGAAAGTCAGTTATGGCTGCTTCGCGTTTCGGGTATTGAGACCGTTGTGACCTACGAAAATCGGGTGCTGTTCAGCAAACTGCTGTGGTGGATGCAGATTCTTTATGCGTATCTCTCTACCCATTTTTTGAAATTCTTGCTCAAGTCGCGCGAGCAGCAGTTGGAGCTGGTGCAGCAGCGGGCAGAGAACTTAGAGAAAGAGGCAAGTCTGCTCCGCAAACAGCTCTCCCCGCATTTCCTCTTCAACTCGCTCAATACGCTCGAAGGCTTGATGGTGCCCGAAAACAAGAAAGGACGCCAGTTCCTCAACGAACTCAGCAATATCTACCGATTTCAGTTGCGTAATGCCAGCACGGTGAGCCTGCGAGACGAGCTCTCGTTTACCAAATCGTATCTCTACATGATGCAAGTGCGTTTTGGCAAAGCCTTGCAAGCCGACATTCGTATTCCGCAAGAATGGATGGAGATGCAGGTGCCGGCAGTAAGTGTGCAGTTGCTCGCGGAAAACGCCATCAAGCACAACGCCCTCAGTGAGGAGACGCCCCTGCAAATCACCATTACGGCTCGCATGAAAGATGACGATTTGCGCATCTGCGTGAGCAATAATATTATTCCTAAGGAATATTCATATCGTGACCGCAAGAGCGGTACCGGATTGAGCAATCTCAACGAGCGCTACCGTTTGCTCGGACTGCCGGAGATAGCCATCCGGAAAAACGAGCAGCAGTTCACCGTAGAAATAAGTGTGATAAAATGAAAATTGTCATTATAGAAGACGAACTGATAGCAGCCGAGTCGCTACAATCGAAGATACAACAGCTCCGCCCCGAGGCTGAGGTAGTGGCCGTATTGCGCAGCGTAAAGCAGGCCGTAAGGTGGTTTCAAGAGAACGATTTGCCGGAATTGATATTCATGGATATCCAGTTGATAGACGGCCTTTCATTTTGCATATTTGACCAGGTTGATGTGCGTTGCCCTATCGTGTTCACCACGAGCTACGACGAATATGCACTGCGTGCGTTTGAGGTCAACTGTGTGGATTATCTGCTCAAGCCGGTAGCGGAAGACAAACTCGAACGCGCTTTTCAGAAGATCGAGCAAGGTTTGCTCGGAGGCAAGCAACCCGAGGCAGAACATATCCACGAGCAATTGAGCAACCTCTTGGCTGCATATCGGGCTGAAACCACTACCTACCCGCGCAGCCTGCTCATTCCCAGTGCCGACAAATACGTGCCCTTGGAGATTGCCAATATCGCGTTTATCAAAGCAGAGATGAAGATGGCGAAGATTTTTACGCTTGACGGCCGCTGCATGACGCTGGATAAATCGCTTGATGCCATGCAGCAACAACTCGACCCGAGAGAGTTCTTCCGAGCTAACAGACAATATATTATCGCGCGCAAGGCCGTGCGCGATATATCACATTGGTTTAAGAGTAAACTGCGGGTGAATATGCTCATTACCCCGCCTGATGATATCGTAGTGCCCAACACCTCCGCTGCCGAGTTTAAGCAGTGGATGGTGATGGGATAAGGTTAGAGTACTGATGCTATCTGCTCGTAATAAGCAGCAGCAGGATGGCCAGCTTGGATAGCGATGGGCAAACCATTATCGCCTCCCTCGCGGATGGATTGTACGAGCGGAATCTGACCGAGCAGCGGCACTTCCATCTCCTCTGCCAATTGCTTGCCGCCATCCTGACCGAAGATATAATAGCGGTTGTTGGGCAGTTCTGCCGGCGTAAACCAAGCCATGTTCTCAATAATACCCAATACTGGTACGTTGATTTTCTCGTTTCTAAACATATCAATCCCCTTACGTGCATCGATGAGGGCAACCGGTTGGGGCGTGGTCACTACGATGGCGCCACTGAGCTGGAGCGTCTGCACGATGGTGAGGTGAATATCAGAAGTGCCGGGGGGCAAATCAATAAGGAAATAATCCAATTCGCCCCAATTGCCATCGTTGATCAATTGCTTAATGGCATTTGAAGCCATGCCTCCGCGCCATACGATCGCCTGGCCGGGATTGGTGAAGAAACCGATTGAGAGCAGTTTTACACCATAGTTTTCGGCCGGACAAATCAAGTCACGACCGCCCACGTTCTCGGCTTCCGGTCGGTAGTCTTCCACATGAAACATTTTTGGTTGAGAAGGCCCATGAATATCGGCATCCAGCAAGCCAACATGATAGCCTTTATTAGCCAATGCGATAGCTAAATTGCACGCTACCGTAGATTTGCCTACACCTCCCTTACCAGAACTGATAGCAATAATCTTTGCACCTCGGAGCGGTTGCTCCTTATCTTTACCTACAGACATGTTTTCCTTGAGGAATTTCTCGTGGATGGTAACCTGCGCATTGGGTTCAACAAATGTTTTGATAGCCGCCTCTGCTGCTTTCATAAGCGACTTGCGGAATGGATCGTTGTCTTTTGGAAAAATCAGAGAGAACGATACGGCAAAGCCGGAAATACGAATATCATCTTCCAGCATGCCACTTTCTACGATATTCTTGCCCGTGCCTGGGTAACGAACCTCTGACAGGGCATTGATAATTTCTTGTGGTGACATATAATTTTATTCTTGTTCTTTGGGAGCCATTCTCCTTCGCCCATAAGAGCGGTAGTTGTCGGGCTCGATTTCTACGTTGGGCTCTACTAAAGCCAAGCTCTTCGGTAGCGCAAATTGGATATACTTGATGGTCATACCGCGCTCAAGCCATTGGCGCTCATAATGCGTCTTGATATCCAAATCGATGGGTACGTCGGCCGCAGCATATAGGTCTGCCGTGCAGAAGAGCGGCTCGATATGATTCTCCCTGAGCACATAGGATGTATAAGTGAACAGAAAAGGTGAATCTGTCTTCAAATGCACGAGCCCACCATCGCGGAGGATAAGCTGGTAGCGGTAAAGGAAATAAGTGGAGGTGAGGCGTTTGGTAGGTTTCTTCATCTGTGGGTCAGAAAAAGTAAGCCATATCTCTGATACTTCGTTTTCATTGAAGAACTGCGGAATCATCTCAATATTTGTTCGGAGAAAAGCGGCATTTCGGAGCCCTTTCTGCTTGGCTTGCTTGGCTCCCGACCATATGCGTGCACCCTTGATATCCACTCCGATGAAGTTCTTATCAGGGTAGCGGTCGGCCAATCCTACCGTATATTCGCCCTTGCCGCAGCCGAGCTCCAATACGATGGGGTTATCGTTGCCGAAAACATCTTTCCAGCGACCGGCATACTCCGGCAATTTAGCGCAAGAAAGTTTCCGAAAATCCTTCTCTTCTATGTCGTTGGCGCTGAGTTGGAAGACGTTGTCGAGCGCCTGCATCTCAGCAAATTTTTTCAGTTTGTTTTTTCCCATTATTTTGATTTTTCAATGGTGAACCCTATATCTGACACGCCCACAAGCAAGGTATCTCGCATGCCATGCTGCAAGCTTAAATGATACGCGCCCGCATGCTCAAACAAGTATTGACGCTTGTAAAGCATCGGCATATCGCGTCTGTCGCCAAAGCCGTTGCCGAGCCAACGACCACGCTGGTCGGCCAGGTAATAATCAAGCGTATCTTTCGAGAGCAAAAGCGAATCACGATAAAGGGCTGCAAACACCCAGAAATTCTGATTCGGATAGCGCTCGGTATGGCGGAGATTGATTACGAGGTCATACGCTTGTAGCGTATCGGTAATGACAAAATCATACCTCATAGCCGAATCGGCATGCCATCCAGAGAGCGGAAGAGGCTCGTAATGCGAATAGATGGTGCGCCCCGTACAAGCAGTCAGGAGCACTACTATGCAAAAATAGAGATATCGCTTCATTATTCGTTGCCCTTTTCGGAGTTAATTGGATTATCGTTGTTATTAGCAGCATTATCCCCCCTGCGACCTTCCTGCTCGTTTCTTGGGCGCAGACGTTGCTGCCGATCTCTGCGTTGTTGTTCACGCTGGCGAGGTTGCTTGTCTTTGGGGTCTTTACGTTTGCCTTTCTTACCGCTCATGCGGTTGTCAAATCGATTGAGATCATCTTGCCCAACACCTGAGAGATAGCCTACTTCCGCTACCTCTGCAGAAGTGGATTGACCACCCAATGAATCCGGTTTCTGACCGGCATTATTCATCTCAATAATCCGATTAGCCTGCTCTATGGAGATAGTTTGCAAATTAGCCGGGATATGTGGGTCAGACGAGTAGGTAACCTTCTCCATAAGCGGATCAGAGGAGAAGAAATGCCAGTCGGCATCCAGCGTATGCAGAACAATATCGCGCGAAGGAATTTTCGCAGCAGCTTCTTCATACATATCCATTTCATAGTTTAGGCAGCACTTGAGCTTGGCGCATTGTCCGGCAAGCTTCTGGGGATTAGGAGATATATTTTGCAAACGAGCCGCACCTGTACCTACCGAATGGAAATTGGTCATCCATGTTGAGCAACATAATTCTCGTCCGCAAGGCCCCGTACCGCCTATTCGTCCGGCTTCCTGTCGCGCACCAATTTGCTTCATCTCAATGCGAACGCGGAACGTTTCAGCATACACTTTGATGAGCTGACGAAAATCTACTCGTCCATCTGCAATATAGTAGAAAATCGCTTTAGCCCCATCGCCTTGATACTCTACGTCACCCACTTTCATCTCCAATCCGAGGGACTTAGCCAACGCACGAGCTTTGATCATCGTGTCCTGCTCCTTGGCATGCGCTTCGGCAGCACGAGTCAGGTCCTGCTCTGTAGCAAGACGATAGATGGTATGAATCTCATATCGGGAGAGATCAATACGATATTTCTTCATCTGCTTCTTTACGAGCAAACCGGTGAGCGTCACTTCGCCAATATCATGCCCTGGGGCAGCATCCACAGCAACCATGTCACCCTTCTTGAGCGGCAGATGTTCATCGTTTCGATAATATCCCTTTCGGGTGTTTTTAAACTGCACCTCCACGAGATCATCTTCCGCAATATTCTCGGGCAAATCAGAAAGCCAATCCGTAACGGGAAGCATGTGGGCGGAATTGCGGCGGCATGCTGCTGATGTGATGCGGGAGGCACCATTATTGAGCGTAAAATCTTCCATGTTATTTTATAAGTACTATCAGTTGAAGGCAGAGGTCAAAGAAAATGATTCGAGCACTGCCATTCTGCTCGATCTGACGTTGCGCCAAATCCAATTGCGCAGTCAGTTTCTCAACATTCATATCATTGATAAAAGGCGCAAAACGTACGGCAAAATCGCGTTCTGCTGCCGTTTGATAATTGATTTCAGGCATCCCGAAATTCGTGGTGTAATACTCGCGAACAAGGCGTTGGGCATATTCGAGAAAAGCTTTCTGCTTCTCTCTTCCCACATCGGCAATCTCGCGACTCCAATCTCGGAGCGTAAGAAGACTATCGTAATGCTGTTTATGTCCCACTAGCCAAGCACTGCGCATGAGCGATACAAACCAACTAAAGAACTGGCAATTTTGCTCATCGTTTTGCATCTGCTTGAGGGCCTTAAGGTAACTGCCATTGGCCATGTGCGCCAAATCCAGAGCATCGGATACTGAGAGCTCATCATTCCTCTCGCGCAAAGCACGCATGATAGTATCCTCTTCAAGACGAGGAACAATTATCTGCTGCACGCGAGAGAGAATCGTTTGAAGCAATAATTGAGGAGCTTCGCTCACAAGGATAAATACCGTCTGCTGAGGCGGCTCTTCGATAATTTTGAGCAACTTATTGGCGCAAACCTCGTTCATCTTCTCCGGCAGCCAGATAATCATCACCTTATAGCCATCTCCAAACGACTTGAGCGAGAGTTTACGAAGAATCTCTGACGACTCTTTCTCATAAATCATGCCTTGTTTTTTTTCTGCTCCAATGGCTTCATACCAATCAGCCAAATCAAAATAGGGAGATTCTAAGATCAATCTGCGCCATTGCTCGGAAAAATCATCGCACACCACTTCCGATTTGCCTTCAGGCTTAATGATAGGAAACGCGAAATGCAGATCCGGATGCTGCAAATGTCCGAATTGTAAACACGATGGACACTGCCCACAACTATCCGACTCCGTGCGATGCAGACAAGCCAAGTATTGCGCAAATGCAATAGCGAGCGGAAGCTTCCCCACGCCAGACTCTCCCGTAAGTAGAATAGCATGAGGGACACGCCCCTCGCGTACCGAGTTGCACAACCGCTGCTTTACAGCCTCTTGACCTATTATGTCTTTAAACAGCATTTGAGAGCAATAACGTTCTAATAAAATAGTCGTTTTCTCGCCATGGCATAACTCAAACAAGTTTGGTTCTGCGCATCTGGCTTAACGAAAACGTTCAAAAAAGTGCGCAAAGATACAAAAAAATCTTGGTTTCGTAAAATTTTAGGGCTAAAAATGCGAATTATTGTGCAAAAATTTGCGTATTCCAAATAATTATCGTACCTTTGCAGCCGCTTTTCGAGAAAAAGCACAGTTAAATATCATTAACAATTTAAAAAGTACCGTAAATGGCAACAAAGATTCGTTTGGCTCGTCATGGTCATAAAGACTATGCTTACTACCACATCGTAGTAGCTGACAGCCGTGCGCCACGTGATGGCAAATTTATCGAACGCATCGGTTCGTACAACCCGAACACTAACCCCGCAACTGTAGATCTCAATTTTGAGCGCGCTCTTTATTGGATTGGTGTAGGTGCACAGCCGACTGACACTGCTAAGAATATCCTCTCTGGTGAGGGCGTTCTCCTGATGAAGCACCTCCTCGGTGGTGTAAAGAAAGGCGCTTTCGATCAGGCAGAAGCTGAAAAGCGTTTTGCTGCTTGGAAAGCAGAAAAGGATGCAAAGAACGGCAAGATTTCTGCTACTGAAGCACAGAAGAAGATTGACGCTGCTAAGGCTCTTCTCGCTCAGGAAGTAGAGCAGAACAAGGCTCAAGCTGCTAAGCTCGCTGAAAAGCGTAAAGCACAGGCAGAAGCTCTCGCTGCTGCAGCTCTTGAGGCTGCTAAGGAAGCTGAAGCTGCTACTGCTGAAGAAGCTCCCGCTGCTGAGTAATTTAGATTCATTCAAAGCAATTCCAGAGTCCAAAAGCAGCAATGTTTTTGGACTCTTTTTTTCTCATGCTGTTAGAGCTTGAGCCTGCTTACGCGCGGGCTCAATGTTTGTGTATAAAATCGCGAGCGCGCATACGTGTGTATGAAGAACCCTGCTTTGGTTAGTATCATCATGCCCAACTACCGGCATGCTGCCTATTTGAGACAACGATTAGACAGCATCTTTGCTCAGGATTATCCCAACTTTGAGGTAATCCTCTTGGACGATGCCTCTACCGATAATAGCGATGCCATTTTGCAGGAATATGCATCGCGAAAGCAGGTGAAAGCTTATATCCGCAATGAGCACAACTCAGGCAACACGTTCCTGCAGTGGAAGAAGGGGTTCGATTGCGCTTCCGGCGAATATATCTGGATAGCAGAGAGCGATGATGTAGCGGCTCCTAACCTCTTGAGTACGCTCGTAAGCAAACTCAACAAAGGAGCCAACTTAGCTTTTTGTGCATCGGAATGGATTGACTCTAACGGCACGCCCATTGCTCGATGCAGTTCCCGACCGTGGAATCACGACTTTAGAATGGATGGATTAACGTTTGCCAAAACTTACCTGCTCGGCTATAACTACATCTGCAACGCAAGCGCTGTCGTTTGGCGAAAGAGAGCACTTGCAAACGTGACCGACACCCACCTCTCATTCCGAGCCAGTGGTGACCGGCTCTTTTGGATTGAACTGGCAATGCAAGGCGA
This sequence comes from Bacteroidales bacterium, assembly GCA_022784645.1. GTDB lineage: Bacteria > Bacteroidota > Bacteroidia > Bacteroidales > Paludibacteraceae > Colicola. Next base: position 17,985 of record JALFZG010000081.1, on the reverse strand, counting down.
CGTAAGTTATGTGGCAGAAAAAATGAACTGCTTCCGCCAGCACCAGCAGAAAGTGTCAGCACCAGCCAACAAAATCGGACTAAATATTGTTCAAGACCACGATATCTATACGTTTATCAGCCCCAAACTAGCGCTAAGCAGCATGGACCGACGACTCATCTGCGGCTACCACATGCGCGCTATCATGTCGCCTGACTTGAGCGAAGAGGGGCGGCTGAAAGCTGCGGCTGCATGGCAGCAAGAGAAGGAGTTCTGTAGGTTCTCGCTTTTTCTCTACATGCTAAGGCAGGCTTGGCTGAAAATCCAATAACAGCACATGTTATTCGCCATATCAAATATTGCATTTGCCATCTTGGCTGTCATACTCTTCCAGCAATCGCCGGGAGCGTATGATTTGGCGTATTGCCGCATGCTGGCTGCTGTCTATTTGGTACATAACGTTTGCTTCTTTACGCTCCAGAAGAAAAAGCATTGGCTCGGATTTGAACTGTTTTTTGCCATCAGCTTCTTCTTTGTAAATTTTGTGTATTCCATCACCTATGCAACCTCACCCGATGTACATGTGCGCTATCAGTCGCTATTCATCTACATGCTGCAGATTCCGCACGATCTGACGACACGCGCTACGGCAATCGCCTATTTGGGATATGCTTTTTATGCACTCGGCATGACCAATTTCTTGAACGTCAACCGAGAAGAACCCGATCATCCCACCTTCAAGCTCACGCAAGAGCATTACCTCTGGTTCTTTGGTATTACCATGGTCAGTTTCCTGCTGTTTTACATTACGGGAGGCCTAACTGCACTTCGATCGGTATATCATGGTGGCGGCAACCTGAAGACGGTAGGCATCTACAGTTATTTCAATAATATCTTTACGTTGGCCTGCTACCTGATGGCTATTTTCCTTTTCCGCCTCGATAAGCAGAAATGGTGGTTTTATGCCTTGGTTGTAGCCGCTTGTATGCTGATTACTATCTCTACCGGTTCGCGCCAAATGGCTCTCGGACTGATGCTGGTGCTGATTTGCAGTTTCAGTATGTACGTGTATAAGTTCAAGTGGTGGCAGGTGGTACTGATTATTGGCGTGGGGGCTGTCGCGCTATTTGTTGTGGTGACTATAAGAAAACTCGGATGGAATCCTGAGGGATGGAAGGCTAAACTTTCTGGATTGACGCTCAATAGCTATGTGGAGATATTCAACGACCTGATTATCAACAATCTGAATCTGTATATCCTCGTTGATTATGCCTATTATCATCCTAAAACTTGGTTCCACGGCATGCTGATTGATCTGGCTTCGCCTATCCCCGGTTTGGGTACAAGCATCGTAAATTATTATGGCGAACCGAGCGAGTTGATGCATGGAGGCGACTTGCCTTCTTTTCTAATTCTCGGGGCCAATCAAAATTGGGGATTGGGAACAAATATGATTGGTGAGGCTTTCCGTTCGTTTGGCATTTGGGGAGTAGGCATTTCCATGTACCTAATTGGGTTTACGGTGAAGGAGCTCTATTATCATGCCAATCAGAACATCTATTGCTATCTGCTCTATTTCCTATTCGTTTCTCATGCCGTTATTTATCCACGTGCTCCACTTATTTTCGACCCCAGAACCTTGGTTTGGAGTGTGCTGATTCTCTGGCTCGTATTGCAGATTACGAAAGACAGTGGCAAGATTCGGATGGCCCTCGATGGGTTATGGAATAACGAAAAAAGCGAAACCAGCAGAAAGGAGGACAAGGCATGAATCTCCTCTATCTGATTCCGCATCTGTATAACTCGGGCGGCATGGAGCGTGTACTCTGCCAGAAAGCGAATTGGTTGGCTAAACATACGGCACATCGAATCGTAATTCTTACGACCGAACATACGCCCGAAGGGTTGCAAGACAGTTATTTTCCACTGGACGAACGCATCGAAACCACTTGTCTTGGCATTGACTTCGACGCAGATTTTCTGTTACCTCTCTACCGCAAGTATCCAAATCATCAGCGGAAGATGCGCCAATATAAGGAGCAACTCAGAGCTTTTATTGAGAAAGAAAAAATCGACCTCTGCATCTCGCTCGGAGGCAAGGAGGTTGCGTTTCTTCCCCAAATGCCATGTCGCACCTTGGCCGAACTGCATTTCGCCAAAAACGAACGATTGCTTCGGATTCAGGCGCATCATGCAGAATTGTTTTGGTCGATACTCGGACGGATACGCGTAAGCCAGATGGTTCGAGAGATGAGGCGGTTTGAGCGCTTTGTGGTACTTACCGAGGCCGACCGCCTGCAATGGGCGGAAGCAGGTTGTAAGCAGGCTTTGGTTATCCCCAACCCCTGTTCGCTCTGCGGCATTACGCTCCCTGCTCTTCCCCGCGAAAAAGAGGTCTTGGCCGTAGGGCGGCTCCATCCGCAAAAGGGTTTTGACCGATTACTCCGCGCTTGGGCGCCATTGGAAAAGCGTTTCCCGGATTGGCGACTTACTATCGTAGGCGAAGGGCCAGAACGCCAGCATTTGGAAACGCTGATTCAATCCTACAAACTCGAGAGAGCGAGCTTAGTTGGGGCACAAAATCATATCGAGCGCTATTATTCAAGAGCAGCTCTGCTCGCTATGACTTCACGCTATGAAGGCCTGCCGCTGGCAATGATTGAAGCCATGTGGTGCGGTACTCCTTGCGTAAGTATGAACTGCCCACACGGGCCCGAAGAATTAATCCAAAAAGGAGGCGGATTACTCGTTGAAAATGGGGATATCAGCGCTATGACCAATGCGCTCAGCATGCTGATGAGCGATGATGGCAAACGGATTGCATTAGGGCAAAAAGCGCAACGCTATGCACAAAACGCGTTTTCTGAAACAACCATCTTGAACCAATGGCTTCAGTTAATCAACGATAAAACTTACAACAAGTGAAATTGATTTTTGATAATATCGTATTTTGTATCCAGCGAATGGGGGGTATTTCTGTCGTATGGCAGGAACTGCTGCAGCGTGCGCTCATTGATCCTGATTTGGATTGCACAATTCTTGATTACGATAAAGGACAAAATAATATCTGCCGTCAGTCGCTCCACATTTCTAACCCTATCAGCCTGAAAGCCCGTAGGATGGAGCGCTACCGCATACCAGACGTGCACTACAGCGAAAAAGCGCTGTTTCATTCCTCTTATTTCCGCGTGCTCCAAGACAGCCATATCCGCAACATCACTACGGTACATGACCTCACCTACCATTTCTACCGCAAGGGGCCGGCTAAATGGGTACATTTGGCAGAAGAGCAGCACGCTCTTAGCCATAGCGCGGGAGTCATCTGCGTATCGGAGAACACCAAGTCCGACTTGCTCAAGCTCTATCCCTGGCTCAAAGAAGAATGTATTCGAGTGGTATATAATGGTGTAGGCCGTAATTTCGAACCCCTGCCCAATGCAGAAAACGAAGGGTACCTGCTTTTTGTAGGCAACCGCGCAGTGAATTATAAGAGGCTCGACATTGCCATTCGAGTAGCGCAACTTACTTATACCCCCCTCGTAATGATTGGAGGCCAACTCAGTCAAGAAGAAGACCGTTTGCTTCGTCAAACGCTCGGAGAGGGCATGTATAAAGCCGTCAGCAACATCCCCAACGAGCAGCTGAGTGATTTTTACAATCGCGCACTTTGCCTTATCTATCCCTCTGATTATGAAGGGTTTGGCATCCCCATCATTGAAGCGCAGAAATGTGGTTGTCCGGTCATCGCACAAGCCGTTTCGTCTGTGCCGGAAGTAGCCGGAGAGGCGGCGCTGCTCTTCCCCCATCAAGCTACGGAAACGATGGCGCAAGAGATGGCAGATGCCGTAAGGCAACTCAAGAACGGCACCATTTCACGCACAGCCTTGCAGGAAGCAGGGCTCGTAAATGCACAACGATTCTCATGGGATCACACCTATCAGCAAACCAAAGAATTTTATCGCGAAATTTATAATAAATAAGCTATTCATGACCAAAGTAAGTATCATCACCGTCACTTACAACAGTGCAGCTACGCTTACTCGTACGCTCCGCAGTATCGAAAAGCAAACGTATCCGGAGATAGAGCATATCCTCATCGACGGAGAATCGTCAGATGCCACTATGTCTATTATCCACGATTATACCAATCGCCATAATAACGTGCGGTTTATCTCCGAGAAAGACAGCGGCATTTATGAAGCGATCAATAAGGGCATCAAAATGGCTACGGGTGATATTATCGGCATCCTCAATTCGGATGACACGCTCGCCAGTAACGAGACGATTGCGCATATCGTAAAGACGTTTGAAGAAACGGGAGCCGACCTCACCTATGGTGACCTCGTCTATTGCCGATATATCGACAAGCAGCTTCATGTGGTTCGCAATTGGGTTAGCAACGATTACGACCCACACAGTTTGCGATTTGGCTGGATGTGTCCGCATCCTACGCTTTATTTAAGGAAGCACGTATATGATGAACAGGGATACTATAAGCCGCAATACCGCATCTCTGCTGACTACGACTTTATTCTCCGCGTATTTGCGTGTAAAAATTATAAGAAAGCCTATATCCCCGAGGTGATCATCAATATGCAATTGGGTGGGGTAAGCAACCGCGACCTCCGCGCGCTCCTTAGGAAAACCAAAGAGGATATCCACGTGCTGAAAGAGAACAATATGTTTCATTTCTACACGATCATTGCCAAGAACCTGCGTAAGATAGGGCAGTTCTTTCATTAAATTTGCAGCTTATGATAAACGCCTCCATTGTAACATACCACACGCCTAAGCAGCAGTTGCAGACGATAATGGATATTCTCCATCGCTCGCCTGCCATTCATCGAGTGGAGGTGATTGATAATGCTCAGGGCATCAATCGGGGATATGGTGCAGCACATAATATTGCTCTTAGGCATACACTTGAAGAGGGAGAGAAATACCATTTGGTCGTAAATGCCGACATCCGATTTGAACCTGAAATTCTCGAAGAAATGGAGCGTTTTATGGACTCGCATCCTGAGGTAGGCAGCCTCATGCCTAAGGTGGTTTACCCCGATGGCAGCTTGCAATATCTTTGCAAATTACTCCCTACTCCTCTTGACTTATTCGGCCGCCGCTTCCTTCCTGAATGCCTCATCCGCAAGCGCAACGAATGTTATGAAATGCGGGCTTCGGGCTATAACCAAATCATGAATATCCCTTATCTGAGCGGATGCTTTATGTTCCTCAGATCGGATGCTCTCCGCCAAGTGGGACTCTTCGATGAGCGATTCTTTATGTATCCGGAAGATGTTGACCTTACTCGCCGTATTCATCAGCATTTTCAAACGGTTTTCTACCCATACGTAAGCATCATACATGACCATGCTAAGGGCTCTTATAAGAGTCCTAAACTGCTATGGATACACATCGTTAATCTGTGTAAATACTTTAATAAATGGGGATGGTTCGTCGATCACGAACGCACAGCAGTCAACCAGCGCGTAATAGCGCAATATCTTCCTCCTGCCAAATAATAACCATCAATCAGCAATCTCTAAAAACGGTCTAATTGAAGGTGGTTATACTATCTTACAAAGTAAAAATACGGAATCCAAGATAACCGGCATATACCAACAACAAGACACCGCCTTCCAAGCGAGAAATCTCTTTTTTCTTATCGTTACATACAAACAGCAGTACCATCAATGGTGCCAAGAATGACATCATCGCATCGAGAAATAAGCCTTTATAGGCTGCCAATGGGGTGATGCATGACGTGATTCCCAATACGAAGAACACATTGAAGATACAACTTCCCACGCAGTTTCCAAGTGCCAAATCGCTGTTTTTCTTAGCCGCCGCCATGCAGCTCGTAGCCAATTCCGGCAGCGAGGTGCCGAGTGCTACTACCGTAAGACCAATGATAGCATCGCTCAATCCGAGTGCATGAGCCATCTGCGTTGCTGACTTTACGATACACTGTCCACCGATAGTAAGACCTACTAATCCTACGACTATCAATAGCAATGCTTTCCATACGGCCATCGGCGCAAAAGTCTCGTTTTCATCGGAGTTTTCCTTTGCATGACGGAAGAGATAAATCATGTACAACACAAAGCAAATCACCAATACGACACCCCCTATTCGGGTGATATAATCATCGCCATCAGCCATATTAAACTGCGATGCCAAATCCCAGTTCCACGGACGCGGCCTCGTATAGCACGCGAAAAAGAGCACCAATAGCGATGCCAAGCAGGCTACTGGAATATCCACTTTGCGTGACTGCGATTTGCTGCTTACCGGCCATATCAGCGCGGTAAGACCTAAGATGACAAAGATATTGATAGAGTTAGAGCCTAAAATATTGGTAATGGCCAACTCATTATTGCCAGACAGTGCAGAGATGATATTCACCACAAACTCTGGCATACTCGTTCCAAACGCCACTACCGTCAAGCCGATTACGAGGTCAGTAACCCCCCATCGTTTGGCCAAACCGCTGGCGCCATCCACCAGCCAATCAGCACCCTTTACAAGCAATACGAATCCTGCAATAAGCAGCACTACCATCACGATAGGATTCTGCACCCACAGGTCAAGAAAACCGAACATACTTACGTTAGCTTATGATTAAACATTGAATCTAAAGTGCATGATATCACCGTCTTGCACCACGTAATCTTTGCCCTCGATAGACAACTTACCGGCTTCGCGGCAAGGAGCCTCGCCGCCTAAAGCGATATAATCCTCGTATTTGATGACTTCCGCCCGGATGAATCCGCGCTCAAAATCCGTATGAATAACGCCGGCACATTGGGGGGCTTTCATACCCTCGCGGAAGGTCCACGCGCGCACCTCGTCGGAGCCAGCCGTCAAGAACGTACGCAAGTTCAGCAGGCTGTATGCGGCCTTTATCAAGCGGCTCACACCGCTCTCCTGTAACCCGATTTCCTCAAGAAACATCTGACGCTCTTCATAGGTTTCCAATTCGGCTATTTCGCTTTCAATCTTAGCGGCAACCACCAACACCTGTGCTCCTTCCTGCTCTGCCACAGCGCGCACCCTGTCTACATACGCATTACCGCTCACAGCCGAGTCTTCATCTACGTTGCATACATACAGCACCGGCTTATTCGTAAGCAGAAACAGCTCATGTGCGGCAATCTCTTCCTCTTTGTTTTCCGGAACAACAACGCGAGCCGAAAGCCCCTGCTCCAATGCTGCACGATAACGGATATACAGCTCCAGTGCTGCCTTTGCTTGCTTATCACCACCTACGCGCACCTGCTTTTCAATCTTTTGAATACGACTCTCCACCGTTTCGAGATCCTTCAATTGCAACTCAGCGTCTATAACCTCTTTGTCGCGAATAGGATCGACCGTGCCATCTACATGAACCACGTTTGGATCATCGAAGCAGCGCAGCACATGGATAATAGCATCTGTCTCGCGGATATTCGCAAGGAACTTATTACCAAGGCCTTCGCCCTTGCTCGCTCCTTTTACCAAACCAGCAATATCCACAATCTCCACCGTGGTTGGAATGACACCGCGAACGGGCTTACAAAGCTCGCCTAACTTAATCAGGCGCTCATCGGGCACCGTTATCACGCCCACATTGGGCTCTATCGTGCAAAAGGGAAAATTTGCTGACTGCGCTTTAGCGTTGCTTAAGCAATTGAAGAGAGTAGATTTGCCTACGTTCGGTAAACCTACGATACCGCATTGAAGTGACATTATTAATATATTACGTGTGTAAAAAAATCGATTTGAGCGTGCAAAATTACGCATAAAAAACGAAACTGCCAAATTTTACACAAAAAAAGTCATTTTTTTCTTCTTTTAATGCATTTTTCTTCATAATTTTGCACTCGGAAAAATTTATTATCTTTTTGCCTCCATATTTTTTGAAGCGAAAAACCCTTAAATTGCTTATTACAAATTATTAAAAATATACATTATGAAAGCACTTAACAAACTGACCGCCCCCAAGGCAGTCGCTCCCGAGAAAATCATTCAGTTTGGCGAAGGTAATTTCCTCCGCGCATTCGTAGATTGGATTATCTGGAACATGAACCAGAAGACCAATTTCAACGCCTCTGTAGCTGTTGTTCAACCTATTGACCGCGGTATGGCAGAATGGCTTAATGGCCAGGATTGCCTCTATCACGTTAACTTGCAGGGCCGCTTGAATGGCGAAGCCATTAACTCGCTTGAGCGAATCGACGTCATTAGCCGTGCGCTCAATCCGTATAGCCAGAACGCAGCGTTCATGGCTCTCGCTGACCAACCGGAAATTCGCTTTGTGATTTCTAACACCACCGAGGCAGGTATCACCTTCGACCCCGCTTGTAAGTTCACTGACGCTCCGGCATCTTCGTATCCAGGCAAACTCGTGCAGCTCCTTTATCGCCGTTATAAGACCTTTGAGGGCGACCCCAAGAAAGGCCTTATCCTCATGCCTTGCGAGCTCATTTTCCTCAATGGTCACCACCTCAAGGATTGCATCCGTAAGTATATTGAACTTTGGAAAGACGACTTCGCAGCTGACTACGAAGGTTTCAAGGAGTGGTTTGAGAAATACAACTATGTATGCGCAACCCTCGTTGACCGCATCGTTCCAGGCTTCCCACGCAAAGATATCGCTGCTATTCAAGAAAAAGTAGGCTATGCTGACAACCTCGTTGTGCAGGCTGAGATCTTCCACCTTTGGGTTATTGAGAAGCCGGAGAATATGTCTATCGAGCAGCTTCGCGAGGAGTTCCCCGCAGAGAAAGCCGGTTTGCATGTACTGATTGCAGAGTCTGAGAAACCGTATCATGAGCGCAAAGTGACGCTCCTCAACGGCCCGCACACCGTATTGAGCCCGGTAGCATACTTGAGCGGCATCAATATCGTACGCGATGCTTGTAACGACCCTGTTGTAGGTAAATACATCCACAAAGTGCAGTTTGAAGAGTTGATGGAAACGCTCAACCTCCCGATGGACGAGCTTCGTCAGTTTGCTTCTGACGTACTTGAGCGCTTCAATAACCCCTACGTTGACCATCAGGTTACCTCTATCATGCTCAACTCGTTCCCGAAGTTCGAGACGCGCGACCTCCCCGGTTTGAAGACATATCTCGAGCGCAAGGGCGAGCTGCCTAAGGGCCTTGTACTCGGTTTGGCAGCTATCATCACCTACTATAAAGGTGGCACGCGCGCAGATGGCGCACCTATCCAGCCCAACGATGCACAAGAGATTATGGACTTGCTCCAGCAGCTCTGGGCTACTGGCTGCACCCGCAAGGTGGCAGAAGGCGTTCTCGGCGCTACCGACATTATCTGGAAAGAGAGCAAGCAGAATCTCAACGAGGTTCCCGGCCTCACCGACATGGTCGTAAGCTTCCTTGACAGCATCCAGGAGAAAGGCATGCTCGAAACCGTAAAATCTATTCTCTAACTTTTTACGCCGCGCCCCCGAAAGGGGGATGGGCGGAATATTTCTATCATGACTGAGATTCTCAAGATCAACCCGGCAGACAATGTTGTCGTAGCCATTCAAGCGCAGCATAAAGGCTCGCAAATAGAAGTCGATGGACAGTGCATCACCCTCCAGGAGGACGTGCCTGCTGGCCATAAAATTGCTATCCGTGATCTCGCCAAAGGCGAAAACGTCATTAAGTATGGTTTCCCTATCGGACATGCTATTGAAGACAAGAAGGCGGGCAGTTGGATGAATGAACATAACATCCACACTAACCTCGCTGGACTGCTTTCTTATGAGTACCACCCAAAAAACGTTGAGCTCAACATCCCCCAAGAGGATCGCACCTTCATGGGATACCGCCGCTCTGACGGACAGGTAGGTGTAAGAAACGAGATTTGGATTATTCCTACCGTAGGCTGCGTGAATGGTATTGTCAATGCCATAGCAGACCGTCTGCGCCAGGAAACGGGAGCAGAGGGAGTGGATGGCATCTTCGCTTTCCCGCACAACTATGGCTGCTCGCAGCTCGGTGATGATCATGAGAACACCAAGAAGATTCTCCGTGACATGGTGCACCACCCCAACGCTGGTGCAATCCTCGTGGTAGGTCTTGGCTGCGAAAACAACCAACCCGATATCTTCGAGGCTTTCTGCGGAGACTATCGTAAGGACCGCGTGAAGTTCATTGTAAGTCAGAAGATTGAAGGCGATGAGGTAGAATATGGCTTGAAGATTGCACGTGAGCTGTATGCACTTGCTCGAACAGACAAACGTGAGGCAGTACCACTGAGCGAATTGCGTGTAGGCTTGAAATGCGGTGGATCTGACGGATTCTCCGGCATCACAGCCAACCCATTGCTTGGCGTGTTCTCCGATTACCTCGTAGCCCAAGGTGGCACCACCGTGCTCACCGAAGTGCCCGAGATGTTTGGAGCAGAGACCATCCTCATGGATCGTTGCGCCAATCAGCAGCTCTTCAGCGAGACTGTAAGCCTCATCAATAACTTCAAAGATTATTTCCTCAGTCATGGCGAACCCGTAGGCGAAAACCCCTCACCGGGCAATAAAGCCGGCGGCATCTCTACGCTCGAAGACAAGGCGCTTGGTTGCACCCAGAAATGTGGCACTTCGCTCGTAAGGGGTGTTATGCCCTACGGAGAGCGCCTGCAAGTGAAGGGACTCAATCTCCTTTCTGCACCGGGCAACGACCTCGTAGCTTCTACTGCGCTCGCATCGTGCGGATGCCATATCGTGCTCTTCACCACCGGTAGAGGTACACCGTTTGGCACTTACGTGCCTACCATGAAGATAGCTACCAACTCCCAGCTGGCAGCCAATAAACCCGGATGGATTGACTTCAATGCCGGAGTGATTGCTGAAGGCGAAGACATGCAGCAGGTAGCGCGCCGATTCACCGATTATATTATCGAGGTGGCATCCGGTAAACTCTTAAACAACGAGAAAAACGGCTATCACGAGATTGCAATCTTCAAAACGGGTGTTACGCTCTAAAGCGTTCCTTAAGAAACGATTTCCCCCAGCAAGTATCGCATAGATACGCGGCTTATCAACCCAACCTCCTGCCCCGCAATGAGGCAGGGGGTAAACTCGTATTATGCAATCCATTTGGCAAATCAATACGTTTACGGAGGAACAGCAAGCGCTGCGTGACCGACTCGCGGCTGAATTGCAGATTAGCTCCCTTTCAGCAGGGTTGCTCATCAGCCGTGGGCTTACTACAGCGGAGCAAGCACGATCCTTCATCCGTCCGCAACTCAGCGGACTGCACGATCCCTTCCTCATGAAAGACATGACGGAAGCAGAGGCGAGACTATCAGAGGCTATTGCCGGTAAACAACGCATACTCATCTATGGCGATTACGATGTAGATGGTACCACGGCCGTCTCGCTCGTTTTCTCTTTTCTCCGACAGTTTACCGATGCCATTGACTTCTATATCCCCGACCGCTATAGCGAGGGATACGGTATCTCCTTTCAGGGAATCGACTATGCGCTATCTACGGGCTGCCAACTTATTATCGCGCTCGACTGCGGTATCAAGTCGGTGGATAAAGTGGCATACGCAACTGCTCGCGGCATCGACTTCATCATCTGTGATCACCATAAGCCTGGCGAGGAACTCCCCGCTGCGGCGGCAGTGCTCAACCCACATAGAGAAGATTGCTCCTATCCCTACACTGAGCTCTCCGGATGCGGCGTTGGATTCAAGCTCATGCAGGCATATGCCATGCAGCATAACATCCAGATTGACTCACTCCGAGCCCTTCTCCCGCTTTTGGCCATGAGTATTGCATCAGATATCGTACCCATCACTGGAGAAAACCGCATCTTAGCCCATTTTGGACTCCTCCAAATCAACAAATGTCCATCGCTCGGCCTGCGCACCATTATGTCGCTCGCCGGCTTGCAGCCTGGACGAATCACCATTTCTGACCTTGTATATAAAATCGGGCCGCGCGTAAATGCATGCGGACGCATCCGCAGTGGAGCAGATGCCGTAAGGCTGCTCACGACCGATGACCCCAACCAAGCAGAAGAGTTGGCTCAGGCTGTGGAGGATAACAACAACGAGCGTAAGGGCCTTGACAAAACAATTTATGAAGAAGCGATGCAGCAGTTGCGTGAGGACCCTCTTACAGAACAGAGAAACGCTACCGTTGTCTTTGCGCCCCATTGGCATAAAGGAGTGGTAGGCATCGTAGCCAGCCGGCTCACCGAAAACTTCTACCGCCCGACTATCGTACTTACTCAGGGCGACGATGGGCTCATCAGCGGCAGCGCACGATCCGTAAGTGACTTCGATATTTACTCCGCCATCGACTCTTGTCGCGATTTGCTGACCAACTTCGGTGGGCATGATTTTGCGGCCGGACTATCTATGTATCCGGAGAACCTGCCTGCCTTCAAAGAACGCTTCGAGCAATACGTGAGCGATCATATCTTGCCTCATCAAAAAGAGCCGGTCATCCACGTGGATGCGGAAATTCTGCTGGCAGATATTACGCCTCAGTTCTTCCGTATCCTCCAATGCTTGGAGCCGTATGGACCGGGCAACCCGCGACCCATATTTATTACCCGCAATCTCATTAATTACCGCTATACCAAGCGCGTGGGGAAACAGGGAGAGCACCTTAAGCTCAACGTTACCGACCGCAGTATCAATGCTGCCGGATCGCCCGTTTTCATCGATGGAATTGCGTTTCATCAGGGCGATTTTGCACCTCTTCTGCAAAATGGTCAGGCGGTGGACGTTTGCTATCGGCTCGAAGAAAACTGCTATAACGGACACGTCAGTATTCAGATGCAAGTTGAGGAGATAAAACAAAGATAAACACAGAATCTGAAAAAAGATAATGCACAAAAATGCGCTACAAGGTTGCGTATATCAAAAAAATATACTACCTTTGCAGCGTATTTTCGTTTCACCCGTTTTGGTGGTACATCGTATATCCCACCTTTTATTAATTTTATCCGTATGTATTCAGAAAGAGACAGCCAATCGCCCCACCAGCGCCGCGGCACGATAGAAGTGGTTTGCGGCTCTATGTTCTCCGGCAAGACCGAAGAACTGATTCGTCGTATGCGTCGTGCACAATTCGCCAAGCAGAAAGTAGAAATCTTCAAGCCTGCTATCGACACGCGCTATAGCGAGCAGGAGGTGGTGAGCCATAACCATAATTCGATTATGTCAACGCCCGTAGAGTCCGCCGCCAGCATCCTGCTCCTCTCAGAGGAGGTAGATGTAGTGGGCATCGATGAGGCGCAATTCTTCGATATGGGCATCGTAGATGTATGCCGCAAGTTGGCCAGCAAGGGCATACGCGTAATTATAGCAGGCCTCGATATGGACTATAAGGGCGTGCCGTTTGGCCCTATGCCTGCGCTCATGGCTATTGCTGACGATGTCTTTAAGGCGCATGCTATCTGCGTAAGATGCGGCAACCTCGCATCTTTCAGCCACCGCACGGTGGAGTCCAACCGTCAGGTGCTGCTTGGAGAAACGGAAACCTATGAACCCCTCTGCAGATGCTGCTTTGAGAAAGCGGCTAAGGAGCTGATTCAGAAGGTGGAAAACAACCTGATTAAGGAAGAAGACTAACCATTGATTCTTGCAGAAATCATACTGCCCTTGGCAGTAGGAGGCACCTATACCTATCGTTTGCCCGATGACTGCCCGGCGAACCCGCAACCTGGTATGCGGGTTCTCGTACCCCTTGGGCTCAAGAAAATCCATACCGGCATTATCCGCCGCATCTTGACCGAAGAGCCGGAGAACAATGCCGATAAGCCCATCGTATATAAGCCTATCCTCTGCTTCCTAGATGCCTATCCCATCGTCACTCCGCTCCAGCTACAGCTGTGGGATTGGGTAGCAGAATATTATATGTGCACCCTCGGTGAGGTTATGAAAGCCGCCTTGCCCTCGGCGCTGAAGCTCGAGAGCGAAACGCGCATACGTATCAATCCGGATTTTGAAGCTTCAGAGAGGCTATCAGCCGTGGCTGAGGCTATACTCAACTGCTTAAGCGACGGAAAGCCTAAAAACCTCGATGAAATCGCGAAAAATCTGCAGATTCGTACGGCCGCTGCTGCGGTCAATGTGCTGCTCGAGATGGGGGCCGTAATAGCAGAAGAACACGTAGAAGACCGATATGTGGCCAAGACGGAGCATCGCATCGGTCTCGTACCTGATTTTCAGTTGCCCAAATTAGGCCCTAAACAGCAACAGCTGCTGCAAACGTTCTTCTCGCTGCAAGACGAGGCGGTGCTCCGGGAGGGGGCTTCGGCCAACCCCACCATCAGCCGCAACCTGCTCCTTGAGCGGGCAGACTGCTCGGTAGCCGTATTGAAGAGCCTCGTAGAGAAAGGCATCCTCACCGATACCCTCGTGCAGACCGACCGGCTCAATGCCGACGCAGGCCCTACTCGCCCGCTGCCCGAGCTCAACGAGGCGCAGCAGCAGGCTTTCTCCGAAATCAAAGCATCCATGCAGCAGCACCTCACTACCCTGCTCTATGGCGTAACCTCCTCTGGAAAAACGGAAATCTATATCCGTCTTATCGATGAGCAACTGAAGAAGGGCAAACAGGTGCTGATGCTCGTACCCGAGATTGCGCTCACTACCCAACTGACGGATCGACTCAGGCGCGTGCTCGGTAACCGGCTCGGAGTCTATCACTCTAAGTTCTCTGACCGCGAGCGGGTGGAGATTTATCGAAACATACTCTTCCGCAAGTCGTATGACGTGATTATCGGCGTACGCAGTTCGCTTTTCCTGCCGTTTACCAACCTCGGCCTCATTATTCTCGACGAGGAGCACGATGCTTCGTATAAGCAGCAAGACCCTGCCCCACGTTACCATGCTCGCAGTGCGGCTATTATCTTGGCTGAAATGGCAGGAGCGCGTGTACTACTCGGTACGGCCACACCGGCTATTGAAACCTATCACAATGCGCTCAAAGGGAAGTTCGGACTCGTAAGGCTCACCCAGCGCTACCGGGGCCTTTCACTGCCCGAGATACAAATCATCGATCTCAAGCGGCAGTATCACAGGAAGGAGATGTACGGCCATTTCTCCGACCCACTGCACGATAAAATCCTCGATGAAATCGGGCGAAATAAGCAGGTGATTATTTTCCAAAACCGCCGCGGATACAGCTGTTATGTAGAGTGCAAGCAATGCGCGTATGTGCCTAAATGCGTAAACTGCGATGTATCGCTTACGGAGCATAAATATTCGCAGCAGCTGGTATGCCATTACTGCGGATACAGCATCCCTATCCCACATGAGTGTCCGGCCTGTCGTCAACCCGACACGTTTGAGGACCGCGGCTTTGGAACAGAGAAGATAGAAGATGAGGCGCATACCTTTTTCCCGCTTGCGCGCACAGCCCGCATGGATTTGGACACCACCCGCAGCAAAACCGGGCATCAACGCATCATTGAGCAGTTTGCTGCCCATCAAGTGGATATCCTTATCGGTACACAGATGGTGACCAAGGGACTGCATTTTGATGACGTTAGTCTCGTTTGCGTTCTTAAAGCCGATGCTCTGCTCAACCAACCGGATTTTCGCGCTGCTGAACGAGCCTATCAGATGCTCGAGCAGGTGGCCGGAAGGGCAGGACGAAAGGGCGATACCGGAATCGTGATGATTCAGACATCCGACCCGGCACATCCCATCTTCCGTCACCTTGTAGAGCATGATTATGAAAGCTTCTATTCCGAACAGATAGCCGAACGAGAAACCTTCCGATATCCTCCTTTTCATCGGATAATTCAGATCAATATGAGGCATCATGAGCAGAGCCGATTGCTCACAGCAGCAAGAAGTCTGCAGGAGCAACTCGCGCAGCGGTTTGGTGCGCGATGCAGCCAGGTGATTATCCCTGCTGTCAGCCGCACGCAGAACCAATATTGCCGCCAACTTATTCTAAAGATTGAGTCCACCGCGAATATACGCTTGGCCAAGCAGCTGCTTGCCGATTCGATCCGCTATATCCTCTCCCTTCCGCCCTGCAAAGGCACGACCATCCAATGCGATGTCGATCCTATGTAGCAAGAGAAGCCAAAATAAGTCTGTCATTATGAACATTGTAGTATTCACCGGTGCCGGTGTGTCCGCTGAGAGCGGCCTTGGCACCTTCAGAGACGCGGATGGTCTCTGGGAAAAGTATCGAATTGAAGATGTATGTACGCACGAGGCTTGGCTGCGTAATCCCGAGTTGTGCGTATCGTTTTACAATGCACGTAGGCGTGAAACACTCGCTGCTAAGCCCAATGCGGCCCACGAGGCAATCACCCGATTGCAGCGCCATTTCCCCGGCACGCGCATCATCACGCAGAATATCGACGATCTGCACGAGCGTGCAGGAAGCACGGATGTGGTGCACTTGCATGGAGAGATCACCAAGCTGCGCGGTCAGCGGAGCGAAACCGACACCGTGCCATTGGAGGGGTGGGAGCAGCACTATGGTGACCGACACCCTGACGGCACACTTCTGCGACCGTATATCGTGTTCTTCGGGGAGGGAGTGCCCTACTTCGAGGAAGCATGCCGCATCACATCAAAAGCCGACTTGCTTATCGTTGTGGGAACAAGTCTGAACGTCTATCCGGCGGCTTCGCTCCTGCATTATACCAATGACAACTGTAAGATTATCGTTGTCGATCCGGGCGAGCCGGCGATGGGAGACTACCGCAATCGAGTAGTACACGTGAAAGAGAAAGCCTCCACGGGCGTCCCATCTGTTGTCGATGCCCTCATACGCGAGAATCAATAGCCCCTAATGGTTTTTTGCCATATCGATTCATTCCATACAATACGCCTAAACACATACCCTTACTCTAAAATGTGTAACGTTTGTAACGCTTTGACGTGTATGTCAAAGCATTACTTCACTGCTTTGTCGCTGCGCGCCTTGCTGCTCGCTTGTAGTGATATCGCAGTATTTGCTGCGATTCTCGTATTGTTCGTTGGCAGGAGATACTATATCCGTTCGATTGGCCGCGTTGGCGACGATCCTCGATAAGGTTTCCTGGCGGCTTATACTTCGCACTATTTCTTTTCGCAACTTTTCCTGAAAATATAGACACTTTCCTAAGAAAATAGACAACAGCAATGCGAGCGTTACAAGCGTTACAAACATTACACATTTGAGAGTAAGGAATCATCAACTATGCTTTTTTCAGCCATTACCCCCTACTTTTTACAACTTTACTCCCTACTTTTCGGTATTTTTCATGTACATTTATGGCAATTTTAAATGATAAAATTTAGGGGGTATTTCGTAGGGGGTAGTATTATATTATACTATATGCGCACACGTGCCTGAGACTCAAAAATGTGTAACGTTTGTAACGTTTGTAACGATTTGACATAAATGCCAAAACGATACTGCGCTGTTTGCAAATGCTCGCATGGCTCGCCGTTTTGACAAATATGCCAACGCGAGATAATTGTAAATATGAAACTCCGTTGATTTTTTTCAACGTTTATTGCATTTTTTTCGGATTTCGTGCATTTTACCCTCAAATTATTAAAAATTTTGTACTACCTTTGCACCGCAATTCAAAATCATCGCACGCTCATCGCACTCTCATCGCGTTACCATCGCACACACATACACGTGTAGTCAACAAGCGCACATGGTGTTTCCTGCAGATGCAAGTCGAGTTTTAAAATTAGAACAAGATTTCTCAAGATTAAACAAGATTTCTTTTTACGACAATGAGAAATAATTTTGGTAATTTTGTATAATTTTGTTCTTTTATTTATAAACAAGATTTTTCAACGAGCAAGCTCTATTCTCAAGATTCTTTTTGAATACAGCGAGAAAAAATAATTTTGATAATCTTGATAAATTTTGTTCTTTAAATATTTTTCATTTTATTCACCCCTGCGAGGTTTATTCCTAACCCTCTCGTCCCCGCACCTCGCAGTTATCTATCAGGCGGACATGGAGGGAATTGATTATGGGTATTGTTCATGGTAATTGGCTCACCGGCACTCACAGCGGCCGCGCCTG
>JALFZG010000070.1 GCA_022784645.1 Bacteroidales bacterium | reverse complement strand
GAGGGAAACGCAAAAATTACAAGTGTCAAAAATACAAAATTTTGCAAGTACGAGGTGGAAACAATTGCAGGTACGAGGAGGTTGCAAAATCAACCTCCTCGTACCTGCTTTTTTATAGGGCCTCTTAGAGGAAAAATTTCGAGCCCTTTCGCTGCATACGTGTCTATCTTTTCTCCGTAAATTACATTCTGCAGTAGTGAAGCGAATAGCGAAAATGTTAAATGTTAAATGTTAAATTTAAACATTTTGCAATTTTCGCTTATACTACTTTTTCTTCTCTCTATAAGGTAATTCTTTAATTTATAGTACGCGCGCGCGATCTACATTATTTTTATTTGATATATGAATTGCTACCTCTATATGGCATATTGGATATAATCCGCCTAATGCACAATGTGAAAAAACTTTATTTTTAACATTTAACATTTAACATTTAACATTTTGCCGCATTCTGCCGCAAATTTGCCACAAATTTGCTGCTAATTCGCCGCTAATTCGCTATAAATTCGCTTCTTCTTCGCTTCGGAGTCGTTTGCTCTCCGTTTTTTTACGTTTGTTTTACGTTTTGGAACGGAGAAAAAACGAATGTAGAACAAATGTACAACGAATGTAGAGCGAGAGTAGAACGGAGATCGAACGGAGAATGAACGTAGATCGAACGGAGAATGAACGGAGGTGGAACGGAGAAACTGTGTCTGTGCCCGTGACGATCAGCTTGTACGTTCTGCTTATCCGTGAGCGTTCCTGCTCGATTTCGGGTACAAAGGTACTGCTTTTTTGAATATCGGTTACCACTTAATGCCGGATAATGCCGGATAGTAACAAATAAGACAATTTATCTATCTCGTATGTGAGCATCAGCTTAGTATGCGGCTTGAATCCTGCAACCCTTTTTCTATTAGCATGACTAGCTCATCATTTAGCGGAGGGAGCAATCCTTCCGCTTTTTGTCGTTATAACTATCGTTTTTGCAAACAAATGATACAAATTGCTATTTTGTTGCCAAATAATTTGGATTCTTCGGATTTTTTTGTTAATTTTGCAGCCGAATTTGATGTTTGAGTTTGAGGGAATAGCTAAGTGAGTTCCTTTAATAATCCCGTCGAGCGTCATTTTTTAATTTTTTTACAAAGCATCTGCTGTGATATGGCAGTTTGTAGCAGTAATTTTGCAGCCGATTTTGAATAGCAAAGTAATACGACCATGTCAAAACAATCTATCGCATTAGCATTTCGCCAGTATATATGGTTGGCTGATATCATCTATTCAGCTGGACATATTACGCGCGAAGATATCAATCGCAAGTGGCGAGATAATAGCCTCGTTAATCCTGACGAGACGCTGGTGATACCCGAGCGTACGTTCCATAACTGGAAGCACGCCATCGAGGATCTTTTTGAACTCAGTATCGAATGCGACCGCCGCACAGGCAAATACTACATCGAGAATGTGGATCAGATGGATAAGAATGATGTCCGTACATGGCTTGTGAATACCTTTGCCATTAAGGACATGATGGCTGATGCGCAGCAAATCAAATCTCAAATATTGTTTGAAGACGCTCCTTCCGGAATGCGCTTTCTCACAACTATCATCGAGGCAATGCGCGATCATCTTCGTCTGGAGATAACCTACCAGCCATTCTACAAGTCACATCCATCAACCTTTATTGTTGATCCTTATTGCGTGAAAATGTACGAACAACGTTGGTATGTGTTGGCTGCATCGGATTGGTTTAAGACGCCACGCACATATGCTCTTGATCGTCTTCTGGACATCAAGGTTACCGATGAGAAATTCAAACTACCCAAGGACTTTGACGCAGAAACGTATTTCCGTTCAGTGATTGGTGTGAGCGGAATGGAGGAAAAGCCGGAGAAGGTTCGCATCAAGGTGTATGACTATCAGGTGCAGTACACTCGAACCCTTCCTATTCATGCATCGCAGAAAGAGGTAGAAACTGCCGATGGATACAGTATCTTCGAATATAACTTGGTTCCTAACTATGAGTTTCGCTTGGAGCTGCGCCAACACATGTCGGCTATTGAGGTTCTGGAACCAGAATACCTTCGCATTGAAATGCGCGAGGAAGCTAAGAAACTAATGAGAATGTATGAATAATTTTGTAGCTATCGATTTCGAGACCGCCAACGGCTCACGTTCCAGCGTGTGCTCGGTTGGCTTGGTGATTGTGAAGGATGGTGAGATTGTGGATAACTTTTACTCCCTTATCAAGCCGACCCCGAATTATTATGCCTGCTTCTGCCAAGAGGTGCATGGCTTAGGCCCATCTGATACGAATGATGCACCGTCCTTCCCTGAGGTATGGGCAGAGGCTATGGAGCGCGTGAGGCAATACTTCCCGAATTTTCCTAAGGGGTCCCCGACGCAACCTGCACAAGGTTGTGGTGGGGAAAGCAGAGGCACAAGTCGCCCTAACGATTGCGGGGCAATCGGTCAATGCGACCTTGTTGCCGAATGCGAGGAGGTGCCCTTCGTAGCGCATAATAAGGCGTTCGATGAGAATTGCCTGAAAGCCGTTTTCGCTGCCTATGATACGAAATATCCGGACTATGAGTTTGAGTGTACGCTTCTCAAATCTCGTCAGGTTTGGCCAGAAGGTCACCACAATCTGGATATTATAGCCGGCTACTGCGGCTATGATCTGACTAACCACCACCATGCTCTGGCCGATGCCGAAGCATGCGCGGTAATTGCAATGGAGATATTGTAAACTATTCCAATTAATTAACTTTTATTAATCATGGACTACAATAATAAAATAGGTATTGTTTCTATCAATGAAATTCAAGGAATGGATTTCATGATTCCTAATTATCAGCGAGGATATCGATGGGAAGAATTGCAAGTTAGAGAACTATTAAAAGATTTGTACAATTTTATTAAATCTCCAACTTCTGGATTTTATTGTCTTCAACCATTAGTTGTGAAACGCAGTGTAATTGACAAATCTTCGTTCTATTCAAATATAACAAATCTTCTTTCATCGATTAAAGATGAAACAGATCCAATTGGATGTTTAGAGTCGAATTTACAACGTTATACAAGTTGGGAGGTTATAGATGGTCAACAACGTTTAACTACGTTGTATATAATGCTTATGGTTTTGAAGAATCATGTGCCTTATAATCTTAGATACCAAACTCGTCCTGATAGTAAAGAATTTTTGGAAAATATTATGTCTAAATCAACTGAAGATGGCGACAAAAATATTGATTTCAAGCATATGTTCAAGGCCAGAGAAGAGGTTGTGTCGTGGTTGAATGATAAAAGCGAAGAGGATAAGTCAATGTTGTATGATACAATCTTAGAAAAAGTTAAGTTTATTTGGTATGAATCTATCGGAGAGAGTCCAATTGACGTATTTACTCGATTAAATATTGGAAAGATTTCATTAACTAATGCAGAGCTAATTAAAGCCGCATTGCTTAATAAATCTAATTATACAAATCTCCACTCGGATATTATTCGTACGAAACAAATCCAAATAGCTACAAAATGGGATGAGATAGAATATGCTCTTCAAGACGATGAATTTTGGCTCTTCCTTAATGACAAAAATTCTAAAGAACTTACTCGAATAGATTTTATTTTTAAAATTTTATTTGAAAATGATTGTTTCGACTTAAAAAGTGAACTTACAGAAGAAGACTACGAAGACCAGATTGGAAACGATCGTTATAGTGTGTATCGCTATTTTGCAAAGAAAATAGAAATGGTTAGCGTCTCTCCTTCGTTTGAGGATTGTTTTGATAATATTTGGGGAAAGGTAACCGCTTTATATGATACCTTAAGAGAATGGTATAACGACCCTCTACTATATCACTATATTGGATATATAATTTGGTCATTAGAAGATGACAAGAAGGGGCCGAAAGATCGTAGAAAAGAGATTAATAAATGGTATAAGTCTTGGCGCTTAGAAAGTTCTGATAAAAAAGCTTTTTTACAAAAAATAAAAAATGAGATTCGAGATAATATTATAGGAAAATCTTCTGCAGAATTAGAGAAATTACATTATGAAAAAAATAAATCTTTAATTCGCAAAGTACTCTTGCTTCATAATGTACAGACGGTTATTAGTCAGCATGAGATACAAGATGATAAATACAAGTTGTCAACATTCTATAAGTTCCCTTTTCATCTTTTTAAGAAGGAGGTATGGAATGTCGAACATATAGACTCTGCGACAACAAATGATTTATCTAAGACAAAGGATCAAAAGTCTTGGATTCGTGCAGCTATTGCAGATGGGAAACTTAAATATGATGACGAAAGAATTAAGAGGTTTTTATCTTTGAAAGATAAAGAAACGATTGAAGGATTTCAGGATATTTATGAAGAAGTGATGAAGGAATATCCTTCTGATAATCTTCTGAATGAATGTGCTAAAAGACCAGAGGGCGACGAAGTTAATGAACGCATGCTAATTTGGAATCTTGCACTTTTAGATGAAGGAACAAATAAAAGTTATCACAATTCCATCTTTAGTGTAAAAAGGTCGTTTGTTATATATAAAGAACAGGGTGTTCATTGCCATCTTTCTGATAAAGGTGAAGTTGAAACAGACACACAAAGGGCAATAGCCTTCGTTCCAATTTGTACCAAACAAGCCTTCATGAAATACTACACTTCAGATGCAAATGCTTTGCTCGCGTGGACACGCGGTGATGCTGAAAAATACCGTGATGATATTATAGAAAAACTAACAGATTTTTTGCGAAAATGAATAATATTGCAAGTACAACAACTTTATGGCAATTATTAGGTAAGACAGACATTGTTGTACCTATATTACAACGTGATTATGCTCAAGGGCGGAGTGGTTATGAGAATCTTCGAGAGAAGTTCCTATCATCGATTCTCGATGCTTTAGATAATAAACAGCAGTTAAAACTTGACTTTGTTTATGGTTCTTCTGACTTCTCTGGAAGATTTAATCCCATTGATGGTCAGCAACGTTTGACAACATTATGGCTCATTCATTGGTTTCTTGCTTTTAAGTTGGGCAAGTTGCAAGATGAATCGGTGATTCAAAGATTATTACATTTCTCATACGAGACACGTTCTAGTAGTACACAGTTTTGTAATTTGATTGTTAGACGAGGTGGGGAACTTCATCAGATGGACAATGAGAATATAGCAGATACTATTATTCGGCAGACATGGTTTCCATCTGTATGGCGTCAAGATCCTACAGTACAGGCTATGTTGCGTATGTTAAGTGGAGAATTAAACGGAAAAGTTGACGGTATAGAAGAACTTTTTGCAAACGCGTCTTCTAATAAACTACTTTGTTATTGGGAATCTCTTATGATGCCTGCAGCGACATGTCCTTTAGTTTTTTATCAATTAGATTTAGAAAACTTAGGCCAATCAGATGATTTGTATGTAAAGATGAATGGTCGTGGAAAACCATTATCTGATTATGAGAATTTCAAAGCTGATTTAGTCAAGTATATGGCAGATAATGGTTGGTCTAGTTTACTTCATCCGACTCAAGGTATTCCAATTTTGTTGGATACAAAGTGGACCGATTTCTTTTGGAATTACCGTCACGAATCGATTGATTTAGACGATGTTATGTTTGGGTTTATAAATCGTTATTTTCTTGTTCGATTAATGATTTCTGTTCCAGAACTGAAACTCGAGGACAACGAATTGGGTTCAACTCCTCTTGATAAGGCTTTTAAGTTTTTATATAGTTATACAGAGGATCATGACAAGCGTGAGAGCTATAATCAAACTGGCTTTGGGGTATATCAATCTTTATTTGAGGCAATTGGAGGTTTCAGTTCTTTGTATGATTTAAGAACCATCTTAAACAATATAAGCATTTTCGATCGTTCTCAGCTTACTGATTGCATCAAATATACGTATGATGACTCAGAGACTTTTGAATTAGTTTATACTTCAGGCAAAGACAATTTGTATAAACAAACCATTCAAGAAACAATTGCTTTCTGGGCTGTGTGTCGTTTCTTTTTGTCACCTTTGTCTGGTTGTACATCTGAAAACTTAAAGCATTGGATGCGAATTGTCTGGAACGTATGTAATTATCATGTCATAGAAAACAATAAGTCTGTGCCTGAAATAAGAAGTAAATCCGCTTTACGTGCTACAATTATTGCTTTAGATAAGTCATTTAAATCCAATTGGGATGTTTATAATACAACGAATTTTATGAATTATCCCCAAAGTGCCACTGATTCTGATCAGCTTGTGATGCAGCATATTTTTGAGGAACAAGAGAAGATTCGCAAAATAGGTTGTGGTTTATATAATGGTTCCATATCCAGTTTACAAGGTAAAACTTGGGAGAAAATTATTGAAGAATTGGAGCATCTATCAATTTTTAAGGGCACAATAAGAGCTTTAATATATGACGGTAATAGACGTGTTGATTGGGAGTCCTTTGATACTAAGTATTCTAATCTATATTGGTATCTTAATAATTATGGCTGTCTTGATAGTGTTGCTTTTAGAAATTTATTATTACATAACTTCTCTATTATACAAAAACTTCATTGGTTCCCGAAAGGAAATAAACAAGATGCTTTTTGGCGTTTGATACTTGAAAGGACGAATACACATAATTGGCTATTGGCTAGCCCAATGGATGCTACTCAGTTATCTGTAGCAGCAGTGCCGGAAAAATCTTATCGATGCAAATCTATAATCCAAACAAGTTTGCTAGAAGAATCTACGCATGATTCAGGTATGTATTTGGCATATAGTTGGACATATAACAAGCATGTTTTTATTCACCATCAATCGTCTTCACCGTATATTATTTTTAACGAAGATCGCGATAGAGTTCTTAATGAACTCTTAAAATCTGGGTTAATCACACTGGATAATCCTAGCATACATAAAAAATGTGGCTTATTTGATGCAAGGGACGTTTTGTTCAAATACCGTGGCGAATTATATAACTGGCATGCCAGTGGTACTCTTTACAACCAATCACAACCTAACGTCAAGTTGCCACAGCCCACTTCGGTGTCTTCTTTTATAAACGCAATGATTATTTTTCGTCTATTGTAATGTGCAGTCCCGCATACTGTAAGTCACGCACTCTTTGTGGATTGGTCGAAATTGCAAGACTTGTCGTCGCAAGGCATTCATGGATACATTGGAAACTTCATTACCAGAAGTGTTTGATTATTAGAAAGGTAAGGGCAGTGAACTGAAAGAGTTCAAAAGCTGTATTTGAAGGGTCGTATAGTAAAAATCATCGCAATTGGTGCCATGACAACCAGCCGTTAAAAATAAAAATTGAAAAATAATTCTGCATCTGCCGCATTAAGGCAGTATGTTGTAGTAATTTTGCAGCGTCTTTCGAAAGAAGGGCGCTGTAATTTTTTATTTTATCAGTATGTCTAAACTGCATTTCATTATCTTATCGTGCACAAAAAAATTGTTCCTTATTGGGGTGCGACCCTTAGGATGCGGCAAGAATCAAGAATATGCCAAATTTTAAGATTATATTGCCGATTCTTTGGAAAAAGTGATGCTATTACTAAAGAAAATCGATTTTTTCGTATATATATAATAAAATCTGCTAATTATGGCAGTTCATCGTAGTAATTTTGCACCAAATTAAAAATTTTTATCCTTATGAAGAAAGCAGAAATTAACAAACTCAATCTCATGCAGATTATGGAGGTTGTACTGGAGAAAACCTACGAAAAGAAACTTTCTCCTGCCAATCTAAAGTCCATTCAACCATTGCTTGCAGCATTGGCTAGTCGCCTGTTTATTACCGAACGTGAGGCATTGATTCTTACTGCATTTATCAATCTTTGTGACGATTATCGAATAGGTTTCCGGGATTTGGCTCGTCATTTTGACTGCACCAATGTTACGATTCAAACCTATTGGCCCGAGATAGAGTCTTTGGCCGAGAAAGGGTACGTATGCATCCGCAAAGACAACGGTGGTTATTTAACCTTCAATGTCCCCAGTAAAGCTGTTGGTGCTATTCGTGAGAATCATCCTTACGTGAATGAATCCTACGAAAATCTTTCAGTAGAAGAATGGTGGAATTGTCTTGGCAATATGTTAAACGATCGTAACAATGGGAATCTTTCGTATGGCATTTTTACTGAGGAGCTCCAGCGTCTTATTGATAACAACCCTTCGCTTCCAGTTGTTCAGCGATTGAGAAGCTACCCATTGGATAAGGTGGATAGTAATACTATTATACTTCTTGCGATTGCAGATAAATTTGTTCGCAATAGTGATGACCACGTCATCTCCAGTGATATTGATGATATCCCCGAAACTCGTTTTGAGCTCCGTTGTATTACTAGTAAGTTAGAGAAGGGAGTGCATTTACTTCAACAATGTAATCTTGTTGAGTTCGCATGTTCGGATGGTCAGGTGGAGAGTAATGCATGGAAGTTGACGGATAAGGCAAAAGAGGAACTTCTGGACGGGAGATTGTTTCTAAAGAATACTTCAACAGTGGGGCTCACTTCGCCTGATGCTATTTCAGAAAAGAAGTTATACTTCTGTGAGGAGGTGTCGAAGCAAGTCAACAAGCTTCGCAGCCTTCTTCAAGAAGACCATTTTCTCGCCGTTCAGAAACGATTGGAGGATAAAGGCATGCGTAGAGGCTTTGCCTGTATCTTCTATGGCTCTCCCGGTACCGGCAAAACGGAGACGGTGCTGCAGCTTGCACGCGAGACTGGACGCGCCATCAAGATGGTTGATGTGCCAAACCTCCGTAGCAAGTGGGTAGGGGATACGGAGAAGAATATAAAGGCTGTTTTCGAGGATTATCGCCGTCTTTGCAAAGATTCCAAACTGGCTCCAATACTGCTTTTCAATGAAGCGGATGCCGTACTCTGCAAGCGTAATGAAGGAGCCGTTAGCAGTGTGGATAAAATGGAGAACGCCATGCAGAACATAATCCTGCAGGAAATGGAGAATCTGGATGGTATCATGATTGCCACAACTAACTTGTCCGGTAATTTGGATGCTGCCTTTGAACGGCGTTTCCTCTATAAAATAGAGTTCCTAAAACCTACGCCTAACGAGAGCAAACATATATGGCGTGCGCTTCTGCCTGACCTTGATGAGAAGGATGCGCTTGATCTTGCTTCTGCCTACAGTTTCTCCGGTGGTCAGATAGAGAACATTGCCCGCAAGTACTTTATTGATTGCATCCTCAATGATGAAGATGGTTTGGCGATTGATGCCATTCGTGAAGCATGTAGTGCGGAACAATTCCATAAGAAATCTGTAAATAAGATAGGATTTTGTTAATATACACGACTATGACAAAGAAAGGTGTTATTGAAAAGATGGAACAATCCGCTGATTGTTAACTGTCAAATTTTGTGGACTAATTATGATCTCATCATTTAGCGGAGGGAGCAATCCTTCCGCTATGGGTCGCTACCATTGTCGTTTTATAAAAAATCATACAAATTGCTAATTTTTTGCTAAAAAATTTGGAGATGTAAAAATTTTATTATACCTTTGCAATTGAATTGTTTAAACAACAAATTTATGGATAGATATGAAACTACAAATATCTATAGCCTCATCAAGGACTCGAGGGAGCAATCCCCTCTAACGTTTATAAACTGGCATCTTAAGCCATATATAAAATAAATTTATTGTTTAACTGTCTAATTTTGGGGACAAATATATCTTAGAAGAACTTTCAAAGTTGCTTTTTCTTGATTCTGGCGAACATATTTGTTAACTACAAAGTAAATTTAGGACGAAATTTTTCTTATTAAAATTGAACAAAATACATGTAAAATGAAAGACAAGTTTTCTGTATTTGGTTTAACAGCCGAACAAAGTGAAGTTCTCTTTGCTTTACAAAGAAAGTTGACATCAAATGATGTCCTTATTGAAGGGCAGAAAAAAACTTCTTTTGGTCAGAACAAAAAAGATCAGAAACAATTATGGTTAGAAACTTGGGATAAATCAATTGAGGGTTACCTTGAAACATATGGAGGAAAGTTTTCCCAAACCCAATTGAGTTATTATGATTTGTCTGCAAAAATAAAGCAACTGGATCAAAATGCTCAAAACGAGGTGTGGAAATATATGGTATTCTTAGAATGTGTCCTTTATTCTCCATACTACCCATTAAGTGCCAACGAAGAAGCATACAAGGCGTTTAAGGGATTAAGCATTGATAACAAAGGCAGAAGAGAAACGTTAGAAGAGATTGCAGACAATCTTCAGATTGATAAGAAATACATCAAAATCTTTGAGGGCGCTCATTCTTCTGCTCTAAAAAAGTTATCTGGTTATTGGACAAAAGTTGCTATGGGAGCAGGCATAGGAATTCTTGTAGTCCTTTTTGCAATATTGACATTTCAATATGAGATAATTGCATACTTTGCTGCGGCAGGGCTAAGCGGTGCAGCTGCTATTTCTGCGGGCCTTGCAGCTCTTGGTGGTGGTGCGGTTGCTGCAGGTGGCTTTGGTATTGCAGGAGGAATAGCAGTACTTGTTGGTGGTGGATCACTACTTGGTGTAAGTGCAGGTACTGCTGTAGGTGTTTCAATTGCCTCACTGGGTTCTAATGCGGTTTTGTCAGAAGCTGCGAAAATGCAAGTGGTTTTGAAGGAGATTGTGTTGACAATTCAAAAAGACACAATGTATTTCCAGCAGATACTTCTCAATATCAACACGGAGATTTCTCAGTTAAATGCAGAAATAATTAAGTTAAAAACGGATTCCGCTAACAACAAGAAGAAAATCAAAAATCTCGAAGAGAGCATTGAAATTCTGGAAAAACTAGTAAAGAACGCATAACATGGATGATTTTCATAATCTATCAGATAAGATTGCAATAATTCAGGCAGATATTTCTTCCATGAAAGATCAATCTTCGGAACTACAAAATAGTATACAAGAGGACAAAGATAGGTTGCAGTCCCTAACAGATAGAGTTAAGGCTTTGTTGGAAAAGGCAGGTCAAGATAGTTCAAATCTTGATTTGTCTATTGATGCCATTCAACAAATTAACACAGAAATTGACGAAGCTTTGTTTTCCATGTCTAACAAGACTGATTCAGACAAGGCTGTAGACCTAAACAAAGTAGATATACTAATAGCTTGTATAGCAGGAGGATTGGCAGTTCTGGTTGACTTCTTAGTTGTTAAAGTGCCAAAGGATATGGAAATAAAACTTAATGGTGAAAAAGTCCACCATGAAGGTAGTCCATTAACAGAGCTGTTTAGAAAATTTGGAACTACTAAAGATGGAAAAGAGGCAAAGTGGATTCAGACTTTGGAAAAATGGTTCCATGTCAATTACGATCCTTCCATAAAAGAGAATATCCCTGGCATGTACCCTAAAAACCATCGTGTCTATAGTTTGGGGCATGACCCAAGCATTTTAGGATTGATTTGGGGTGTCAAAGATATAGTCTGTGGAACATTTTCATATATAGACAAAAATGGAGTGCTTCGGATTGATAAAGTTGCACCTGCTGATGTAAAAAAACTCTTCTATGCGCCAGTCTTATGGCTTGGGCATATAATATCAGATGTGTTTACGAAGCAAGGAATTCCTATTCCTGGCACATCAGTTTTGAGAATGCTTAAAGTTGGTAGATTTGGAGAGAAGGAGAGAACCATAGGCGAACTTGTGACATACATGTACGAAAAAGGCTATGATTTGAGACATCTTGCAACTATGTCAACATGCCGACTTGTAATTGATGTTGTCATCAATATCTATTACTTCTTGGTCATCAAGGAAAAAACAGGCCCTTCTCAACCACTTTTTGAAAGAGACTATGTTCGTGTAAAGAATGCCCTGAAGAAGTCCAAAATGAGTTTTACGGCTTATTCTGTAGCAGTGGCAGGAAACATAGGAAAAGTTGCCGCATATCAAGGTTCACCCTTTGCAATAAATGCTGCTATTTGGTATCAATTTGCCAGAGAAGCCATCACACAAGTAGTGGTTTATTTGGATGATAGTAAATATGCAATAGAGGCTATTGAGAATCGTAATCGTATAGATGAGACGTTTGAGCGCTTGCTAAAACAAAATAATTCATCCTATCAAGATTGAAAAGAGATCGTATATTTATAGATCTGGGGTCACCTGCTCATGATGAGTCGGTGGCTTTTTTTGTTTCCCTACTTTTAAGCACTTTTTTGAAACGGCAATATTAATATTCTGAAAATTCCGAAACAAAATGATAATCAGTTTGTTAAAAGTTTAATAAATAGTCGCTTCTTAATTTTTACCTTGGGTGCGTAACCTGGAACATAGGCTGATATAGGTAGTTTAAAATTGTCATCCAATATCACTAGTAGTTTTAGAACCCACCTTTAATATGATTTCGGCTGCAAAGATACAAAGGATTTTTGGAATATGCAAATAATAAAACAAAATTAACAAATTTTTACTAATTAATTCTCCCTTGTATGTTGTTGCCAATGTTCTGCTTGGGATGACACATACTGACAGAATGAGGATTGGCATAGTTTTTGCTGATATATTCGGCAAAAAAATCTATGCAAATAAATCGTAGATGAGATATTTAAAATAATTCCTATTGCTATGATTGCTTATCATTTTCAAAATTCTGATGCTCTTACTAAAGAACTTAAGAAACAGTTTCGGTTGTTTCAAATCGAACGAATCGTTTATGCCCTGCTGATGGCTGCGATGGGCGTGCTGTTTATCCTCATGCCGGCTCAATCGGCCAACTTGCTTTGCACGATTACGGGTGTGGTATTGGTATCGGTCGGTTTGGTATCGGTAATAACGTACTTCGTGCGAACAGTCCTCTTTGGTGGCTTGAGTTTGGTCTTCGGCATACTGCTGACCCTCTCTGGCATTCTCTGCCTCATCCATCCGGAGGTGGTGCAGTCGCTTTTGACTGTGTTGATGGGACTGATAGTGATTGTAGATGGTTCGAGCCTCTTCATGAACAGCATCGAATGCGCTCGGGTGAAGATCAAAGGTTGGTTTTGGATGCTACTGCTCTCATTGCTTGTATTGGCATTGGGTGGGGTGGTCTTGTTCGGCAATTTCACGGCCGTGATGTACGTGGCCGGTTGCGCCCTTATCATCGATGCCCTCAGTAAGGTGATCATCACCCTCGTGTTTGGCAACCGCATCCACGAAGCCCATAAGCAGATTCACGACCTCAGAAACACGTTCTATGAAGACAACACCACCATCCAGGACGTGCCTTATGAAGAAGTGAAAGAGTAATTTTTTTGGACATGCCAATGGGGAATAATCCCGCGCTACCAACAATCACTCATTAAGATGGATTTGGGCGAAAGTGCGGTGGCGAAGAAGGAAGAAATGGAGGAGGATGCTGGTGGGGCCGATGGTGCGTGGGATAGCGATAGTGGCCTTGCTTAGGTTCTCCTTGCGTTTCGCCCGCATCAATGGCTTCATCTTGTGGTAATCCCTACGCGCATGAAGCACCTCTCGTGCGTTCTCTTTTTGGCTCTTCATCAGATATTGCAAAGCTGCTACATAATCGAGCACCAAACGAAGCGGCATGAGCCAACACATGCGATAAGTGGGCAGGTTCTTATAGAGCATCAAAAGGCAATTGCGGAAATTCAGATAGGTCTTCCGGGGGCTCTCATACGGCAAGGCTCCTCCGCCTAAATGATAAACCGTAGAGCAGGGAAGACACATCAACTGATACCCCCGGCTTTGCAACCGCCAGCAGAAATCAATCTCCTCCATGTGCGCAAAGAAATCCTTATCCAATCCACCTACCTCTTTAAAAACGCGCGTGCGCGTAAGTAAACAAGCCCCTGTCGCCCAGAAGATCTCGGCTGGCGTGTCGTATTGATGGGTGTCATGCTCCAATTGTCCCATCACTCGTCCGCGGCAATAAGGGTAGCCCCAAGCATCCATATAGCCGCCCGCAGCCCCTGCATGTTCGAAGAGGATGGGTTCTCCCGCCTTTTTTTTCTCTTTGTCATAATAAGCGAGCACTTTCGGCTGAACGGCCGCTACCTCAGGATGAGCATCCATATAATCGAGTAGGGGTTCGAGCCAATGTTCGGTAACCTCCACATCCGAATTGAGCAGCACTACATATTCGCTATCGATCTCTGCCAACGCACGATTATATCCTTCGGCAAAGCCGAAGTTCTCCGCGAAGAGGATGGTTCGCGCCTCAGGAAAACATTCGCGAAGCAACCGCACGGAAGTATCCGTACTGCCATTATCCGCCACTACCACCTCGGCATCGGTCGGACAATTCTTCAAAACGGAAGGCAGAAATCGACGAAGCATCTCCGCTCCGTTCCAATTAAGTATGACGATACTGCATCTCATCAGTCTTCATCTTCTTCATAAATACCCTTCTCCAGACCATACTCAAACTCGCCATCGAGGATGAGCTGAATCTGCTGGTCGGTAAGCTGAATACCATCTTTCTTTACGGCTTTCTTTACGAACTCAAACTCCTCGTTCTCGTCAATCACGCCCTCTGTAGCTGTATCATCTTCATCTATCAAACCAGCCTGATCGTAATACTCAAAGATGACATCGAGAATATATTGCACATCATCTTCAGTCATGTTGCCGCGGTCTTCCTCGGGAATCAAATTGAGGATAAAATCGATGCATTCCTGATCATCAAACTCCGGACCAAGGTCCAAATCATTTTCTTTACTCATACGATTAATGTGGGGCTGTTTATTCCCACCATCTAAGGGGTTAATAATTTGTCCGGCAAAGGTACACAAAAAATCGGAATTACACAACCATTTTCATAAAAAATGCATTCTCTGGAAAATAAACGCGAATAAGTTTGCGTATTTGCAAATTTTTTCGTACCTTTGCCGCGAATTTGGAATATTGCGCACTATGAACCAAAATTATCCATCTGTTCTCCTGGAGCAGGCTGTCAACCAGTTTGCGCAGTTGCCGGGCGTTGGCCGAAAGTCGTCGCTTAGGCATGTGTTGTGGTTGCTGAAGCAACCGGAGGCAGACGTGGATGCGTTTGCCGATGCGCTCAAGCGGCTCCGGCATGAGGTGCAATATTGCAAACAATGTCATAATATCTCCGACCAGGAAGTGTGCCCCATCTGCATGAGTCCGAACCGCGATAAGCATACGATTTGCGTTGTGGAGAACGTGCAGGACGTGATGCAGATAGAGAACACAGGCCAATATACGGGCTTGTATCACGTGCTCGGGGGCATCATTTCACCAATGGATGGCATTGGCCCCAAAGATATCGAGATCGACTCGCTGGTGGAGCGCATGGCGCCTGAAGCCATTCAGGAAGTTATTCTCGCATTGCCCTCTACCATGGAAGGCGATACTACCAATTTCTATATCTACCGCCGGCTACAGCCTTCGGGCGTGCGCGTCAGTCAGATTGCTCGCGGCATCGCCATTGGAGGGGAGATTGAATATACCGATGAACTGACCCTTGGCCGTTCGATCCTTAATCGTACGGAATTTAAATGCTGATAATATGAAACTCCAAACAAAACTCAACCTCTGGTATTACGGCTTCTTCGGAGCCTATATTCTTACGATTCTTGTGTTCGGTTTTCTCTTGAAAGACCGCTGGCTTCTCAATGCACTTGAGCAACCCGGTTCGACTATTCAGACTGCCGTTATCCTCTATATGATTATCTCCATCCCGGGGTCGCTCTATGGTTTTAAGCAGATGATGAAACGCGTGAGTCAGGTGCAGAATCCCGTGGAGCAGGAGCGTCAATATTACCATTGGTCGGTCCTTCGGTTGACCCTTATAGCACTGGGGGGCGTTTTTTCCATTGCAGCTTTCTATGTACTCTATATGGAGAGTGCCGACGGAAGATGGGTGCATAATCAATCGATGCTCTGGTGTGCGGCCGTAAGTATCCTCTCGCAATATTTCTGCAAACCCACAGAGAAGAAGATTTATTTGGAAATGAACGATGTCAGGGAGGAAGATTACAATCCCGACATGGATAAATAGCACCAAGACTATGATTATTGCAGTAGATTTCGACGGCACTATCGTCACACATGATTATCCGCGTATCGGCAAACCCATTCCGTTTGCCATCGATACGCTCAAGAAGCTCCAAGCCGATGGGCATCAGCTGATCTTATGGTCAGTTCGAGAGGGGGAATTACTGCAAGAAGCCGTGGATTACTGCCAGCAGAAAGGACTCGAATTCTATGCTGTAAACGCCAGTTTTCCGGAGGAAAGACAACTTTCTACGGCCGATACGCCTCGCAAAATCATAGCCGACATCTATATCGATGACCGCAACTTAGGCGGACTGCCGGATTGGGGCGTAATCTATCAGATGATTAGTAGCGGTAATCCGTTCGTTTCCCCTAAAACGGCTCCAACTGACGACAAGAACAAAGGATTTTTTGGGCTTTTCTGATTCCATCTTACGGCTTAAAGACGTTTCTTCTGACTTTATAGTATAAAAAAACACCATTATATCTATGCAATTACGCGCGCTTGAAATAGAAGATTTACCTTATCTGTATCAATGGGAGAACGATGCAGCAGCTTGGGGCGATAGTGGTACGCATAATCCGCTCTCGCAGAAAATATTACGCGAGTATATTGAGAATGCTACTGGCGATATTTTTGCGGATGGTCAGTTGCGCTTGATTATCGAACATGAAGGACAAACGGCTGGTGCGATGGATCTTTTTGATTTTGACCCGCTTAGCCGTAAAGCAGCTATTGGCATGTATATCGCCCCAGAATGCAGGGGCAAAGGGTTCGGACAGGAGGCTGTGCGTTTGCTGGAGAAATATGCGTTTGATTTCCTCCACCTGCATCAGCTCTATGCCATTATTGCGGTAGATAATGCGCCTTGCCGACATATTTATATATCAGCAGGTTATAATCCATCCGCCACACTCAAAGACTGGGTGATTCGAAAAGAGGGCTATCAAGATGCGATTGTGTATCAGAAAATGAGGGGGTAGGGGTACCCCAAAATTGCGGTTTGGGAGAGTAGGAGAGATTCACTTTTCAACGATTAACATTTGTAAAGCTATATGCGTTTTACACTTGAAAAGTTCCATTATTTCACCTTTCAATAAGTTAAATATTCAACAAAACTAAATTTTATTGAAATGTAAAATGTACTAAAATATAGCCGATTTTGTAGGCTGAATATTTTTCATAAATCATTAAATATCAATACTTACGAAAAAAATCTAAAGTAATACTTCAATTGTTTGGACTATTCTTTGGAATATACACCAAAATTCTGATTTTCGTAATTCCTATATTATATAAATCATTGATTATCAGCAATATGTGATTTATATATAAAATAGCACTATATTTTAATTGGTGCTGATAATCAGGGACTTATACAAATGTTAAATACCTGTTAATAATTATGAACATTTACAAATGTAAAATTAGAGTGTGATTAAAAATATTTTTCAAAAGATTTGCAAATGTTAAAAATTTTACGTATCTTTGCAGCCGATTTCGTAACAGAGTTTTTAACAGTTTTTTTACAGGAGGCTTTTTCTCCCTAAAAATGAAGGAGAATACAAGCCCAATAATTTGCGTGTCTTAAATCGAAAATTTTATGAATACGGAACTGGATTTCATACCTCAAGAATGCAAGCGCATTCGTGCGATACAGGAAGGTGAACATCTTACTATGAGCGAATTTGCCAAGGAGATTGGTAAGTCAGCTGCTACGGTAACGAACATTTTCAAAGGTCGCAACAAACCAAGCATTGATCTGCTTCAGAGCGTCCTCGACCGTTTTCGGGTAATCAATCCGGAATGGCTTCTTATGGGTGTAGGACCTATGTATCGTCAGAAAAGTGGTTCTACCGAACAATTGCTTCTGGATATTCGACCAGAAGAACCAGAAACCGGACAAGCAGAAGCTTTAACCACCATCTCCGCTGCTGCTGATACCAACCGAAAGAAAAATTTACCAGCAACGCAAGTAGTAGAACGGATGATTATCGAGAAGAAAATCCAAAAGATTGTGGTTTTCTATGATGATGGTACTTTTGAAGAACTCAATAAAAGCTAAATACAGATAATTTGCATTATGTTAAATAGGGTTTATTTAATATGTGTAGAACTATCAAAGTAAGGAGGGATTACACTATTTATAAAGGGAATATAAAATAGCCTATTTATAGATTTTTTACTGAAAAAATCACAGAAATATAAGGAGAAATTTGCGTAATTCAAAAAAAAAGACTAAATTTGCATTCCTTATTATATACGCGTAATACGCGCGTATGCGATATTTACATGTAATTATCTGAATATCAATACCTTATAAAATAATAGCAGCTATGTTGCCATTAGCGGAACGAATGCGGCCGAAACGGCTGAAGGATTATATCGGACAAAAACATCTGGTGGGCGAAGGAGCAATCCTCAGGCAGATGATTGAGAGCGGCAATTTGTCGTCTTTTATCCTTTGGGGGCCTCCGGGTGTAGGAAAAACCACCCTGGCTCGCATTATTGCGAACGAGTTAGAAAGGCCGTTTTATACCCTATCGGCAGTTACTTCGGGCGTAAAGGAAGTACGGGATATCATCGAGAAAGCTAAGCAAACGAAAGCGCTGATGCTCAATTTCGGACAGCAGAATGGGATCCAAAAGTCGAAAAATCAGCAAGGTTCGCCGATTCTCTTTATAGATGAGATCCATCGGTTCAGCAAATCGCAACAGGATTCACTCCTTGGAGCTGTGGAAGAGGGAGTGATAACTCTTATTGGTGCTACTACTGAAAATCCCTCCTTTGAGGTGATAACTCCCCTACTCTCGCGTTGTGCTGTATATGTACTTAAACCGCTGAATAAGAGCGACTTAATGGAACTGATGGAGCGTACTCTCAAAGAAGATGAAGTGCTCCGGACGCGTAAGGTGGATATTCAGGAGACCGATAGTATCCTTCGCTATTCGGGAGGAGACGCCAGGAAACTGCTGAATATCCTGGAGTTGGTAGTTAATACCACAGCTCCTACTGAGGAAGATGGTACGATAGTGATTGATAATCAAACGGTTACCATGCGCCTGCAGCAGAATCCGGTAGCTTACGATAAAGATGGCGAGATGCATTATGACATTATTTCTGCTTTCATCAAATCGATTCGCGGAAGTGATCCGGATGCCGCTATCTATTGGTTGGCTCGGATGGTGGCCGCAGGCGAAGATCCGAAGTTTATTGCCCGACGATTGGTGATTTCGGCATCTGAGGATATTGGTTTGGCCAACCCGAATGCACTATTGATAGCCAATAATGCGTTTGATGCAGTCAGCAAAATCGGTTGGCCGGAAGGACGCATTCCTTTGGCAATGGCTACCGTATATCTGGCTACTTCACCGAAATCCAATTCCGCTTATTGCGCTATCAATTCGGCCTTGGAACTGGTGAAAAAAACGGGTAATATGCCGGTCCCGCTCCATTTGCGGAATGCGCCAACCGAATTGATGGCGGAATTAGGGTATGGTGAAGAATATAAGTACAGCCATGATTTCCCAAACCATTTCGCTCGTCAGCAATTCATGCCCGACATGCTGCAAGGTACGCAACTCTGGGTTCCGCAGGACAGTCCAGCTGAGAAGAAAATGGCCGATTGGATGCATTACCTCTGGGGCGATGACAAAAAGAATATCAACTGATGGCAGGCATCTATATTCATATTCCGTTTTGCAAATCGCGATGTATCTATTGTGATTTCTACAGCACGACCCGACTGCAAGATCGGGAGGAATATGTGCGATGTATCGAGCAGGAATTAGCGCTTCGAGCCCCTGCCTTTGCTCAACAGATGGCCGCTCAAGGTGATGTGCTGAAAACGGTATATTTTGGTGGTGGAACGCCCTCTATGTTGTGCGAAAACAACATCAAGGGTATCTTGCAGGCAATTCGCAAGCGTTTTTGCTGTTCCCATATTGAAGAGATTACGCTCGAAGCCAATCCGGGTGATCTCTCGGAAGAGAAGTTAGTAGGACTTAGAAAAGCCGGAATCAACAGGCTGAGTATGGGGGTGCAGAGTTTTCAGGACACCCTACTCCATCGCTTGAGCAGGCGGCATTCCGGAGCGGAAGCGATAGCGGCCGTAAGGGCTGCTCGAAGGGCTGGATTTGAGAATATCAGTATCGACCTGATGTATGGCTTGCCACAGCAGACGATGGATCAATGGATTGCGGATGTAGAACAAGCGATTCAGCTCGATGTGGAGCATATATCGGCTTACTGCCTGACGTATGAGGAGGGCACTCCACTCTACCGAATGCTGCAGAAAGGTGAAGTGAGCGAACTCGATGAGGAGCTATGTAACCGGATGCAGGATTATCTTGAAGAAGCACTTGAGAAAAATGGTGTAAATCGATATGAAATAAGTAATTATGCAAAAGATGGATACCGCTCAAAGCATAACGGGAGTTATTGGACAGGCGCTCCCTATTTGGGGTTAGGCGCAGGTGCTCACAGTTATGATGGCGCTTATCTGAGGCAATGGAATCCGGATGACATAGTGACCTATATGGCGACTATACAGAAAGGTGAATTGCCGCTTGAAGATGAAGTTTTGAGCGAAACGGACCGATATAATGAATCTGTGATGCTCGGTTTGCGCACACGTGAAGGCATCCAATTGAATCGGTTTTCAATAGCAGATCGAGCCAAGATTTTGACTGAATCGGCATCATTTTTGCGAGAAGGGCTATTGGTGCAAACGAGCACGTCTATTCGCGCTACCCACGCGGGAATGCGCATACTGAACATGATTATTGAGGCTCTAATGAAATAGTCATCGCGTTCAATCATAAACAATCCAAAAGTAAAAATACCCTTAATAGGCAAATCAATATGACTAAAAAGCAAGACAAAAATATGAAAAGCAATTTCAGAAAAAGATTTCTCCAGGTGTTTTGGGGACTGTTTGCCGCTGGTTTGGTGGCAGTAGTGCTGGTGTTTGCTGGTATAGCATGGGGCTGGTTTGGTTATATGCCGCCCATTGCGGAACTGCAGAATCCGAAGAACAAATACGCCACAGAAGTGTTCTCAAGCGATATGGTTTCGCTGGGCAGTTATTATAAGAAAGAGAACCGTGTGGGGGTGCAATATGCGGACATCTCTCCGTATATGATCAATGCGCTTGTTGCTACTGAAGATGCACGTTTTTACAGCCATTCGGGTATTGATGCCAAAGCGTTTATCCGTGCGCTTCTCACACTCGGCAAGAAAGGTGGCGGCAGTACGATCACGCAGCAGCTATCCAAGCAACTCTACTCCCCTACCGCCGGAAGCACGATTGAGCGACTGATGCAGAAACCCAACGAATGGGTGATTGCGGCTCAGCTGGAGCAACTCTATTCGAAAGACGAGATCATTACGATGTATCTCAATCAGTTTGATTTTCTGTATAATGCCGTGGGTATTAAGTCCGCAGCCAAGGTGTATTTTAACACCACCCCAGCCAACTTGAAGCTCGAGCAGGCTGCTATGCTCGTAGGCATGTGCAAGAACCCGAGTTATTACAACCCTCGCAGGCATCCGGAGCGGGCACTGAACAGAAGAAATACGGTATTGAATCAGATGGAGAAATATGGGTATATTACGGAAGCGGAATGCGATTCTGTGAAGGCTCTTCCGCTGGAATTGCAGTATCGTTCGGTGGATCATAAACAGGGTCTTGCCCCTTATTTCCGCGAGTATCTGCGTGGTGTGTTGACCGCCAAGGAGCCTCGCGAGAGCGATTATCCGGAATGGAACAAAGCCCAATATCCCATTGACAAAGAGCAGTGGGACACCAATCCGCTCTATGGGTTCTGCAATAAGAATCGGAAGCCCGATGGCAGCAAATACGATTTGTATAATGATGGTCTAAAGATCTATACAACGATTGACTCGCGCATGCAGGAGTATGCAGAAGAGGCTGTGAGCGAACACATGCAGGAGCTCCAGAAATCGTTCTTCCGCGAGAAGCAAAACAAGAGTTATGCGCCTTTTGCAAAGATCCTCACCCAAGAGGAGATTGATGGCATCATGAAGCGAAGCATGCGTCAGACCGAGCGCTATCGTCTGCTGAAGAAAGCCGGCAAGACGCAAAAGGAGATTGAGGAGATCTTCAATACGCCTATTGAGATGCAGGTGTTTACGTATGACGGGCTGAAAGATACGACCCTCTCACCGATGGACTCCATCCGCTGGCAGAAGTATTTCCTCCGCTGCGGATTCATGTCGATGGACCCGCATTCAGGTCACGTGAAAGCGTATGTGGGTGGTCCGGACTTCTCCAATTTCCAATACGATATGGTGAATATGGGTAAACGTCAAGTGGGTTCAACCGTGAAGCCCTATCTCTATACGCTGGCGATGTCAGAGGGCATGTGGCCTTGCGACAAAGTGCTCAAGCAGAAGATTACACTTAAGGACGCCAACGGCAACGATTGGTCGCCAAGAAATGCCAACAAACAGCATATTGGCGATAGCGTAACGCTCCAATGGGGCTTGCAGAACTCAGATAACTGGATCTCAGCTTATCTGATGAGCCAGTTCACCCCCGAGCAATTGGTGCGCTTAATGCGTAGCTTCGGCATCGAGGGGCAGCTCGACCCGGTGGTGTCGCTTTGCTTAGGGCCGTGTGAGGTAAGCGTAAGAGAGATGGTGGATGCTTACACCACTTTCCCCAATAAAGGTATTCGTGTAGAGCCACTTTATGTTACACGTATTGAGGACGCTAACGGCAACTTGCTGGCCACCTTCTCGCCCAAGACGCACGAGGTAATCGACGAAACGACGTCCTACAAGATGATTTACATGATGCGTAGCGTGATCGACCATGGTACGGGTGTTCGCGTGCGATATAAATATAAGGTGAATGCCCCGATGGGTGGCAAGACCGGAACCACAAACAACAACTCGGATGGTTGGTTTATGTGCTACACGCCCTCGCTCGTAAGCGGCTGTTGGGTGGGTGGCGAAGATAGAGCGGTTCACTTTGATAGAATGGCTGAAGGCCAGGGCGCTTCCATGGCTTTGCCTATTGCCGCCAAGTATCTGAGGAAGGTGTTTGACGACCCTTCGCTCGGCTATTCAGAGCAAGAGCAGTTTGATGTTCCGGAAGAATTTGACCCGAATGCCGGTTGCCGATAAGTTTGGCACGAATTATGTAAGAAATAGCAAAAAAACATACGAACTGACAGAATGAAACGACTGAAACAAATCTTCGCAACCCTTCTCTTACTGCTTTCGATTGCTCAAGTGGCTGATGCACAGATGAATACGGACCGCCTTACGGCTATTGGACGGAATGCGCTATATTTTGAAGATTATGTGGTTTCGATTCAGTATTTCAATCAGGTTATCAAGCTCAAGCCCTACCTCGCAGAGCCGTATTTGTATCGAGCCATTGCCAAAACGCAGTTGGGCGATTTGAATGGTGCGGAGCTGGATTGCAACCGAGCGCTGCAGAACAGTCCGTTTCTGGTTGGCGCTTATTACACACGCGGGTTCGTGTATAAACTGATGAAAGAATATGCCAAAGCCGAGGCAGACTTTACGGAAGCGCTCAATTTTGTGCCGGAAAACAAGACCTATCTGATGCTGAGAGCCGATGTGCGTTCGCTTCAGCAGCATTATGATGCGGCTTTGGAGGACATTGATTTCCTGATTCGTAAGGAACCGGAAGGGGCTTCGCTATTGTTTGAAAAAGGCGTGATTCTCTTGCAGAAAAAAGACACACTTGATGCGCTCGATTATATCCAGCAAGCAGTAAAACACGACAGTCAAAACGCCTCTTATTGGAGCGCTAAAGGTGTGGTTAACAGCATGTTAGGAAGAGAGGATGAAGCGCTTTTTGATATTACCCAATCCATCAATTTGGGCAGCACTTGGGCAGGTGATTTTATCAACCGAGGCATTCTCTACTATAAGAAACATAATTTCCGGAGCGCG
Organism: Bacteroidales bacterium; assembly: GCA_022784645.1. Taxonomy (GTDB): domain Bacteria; phylum Bacteroidota; class Bacteroidia; order Bacteroidales; family Paludibacteraceae; genus Colicola. The sequence continues at coordinate 2,339 of JALFZG010000070.1, read as the reverse complement.
ATGGCGGATTATGATAAGGCCGTAGAACTGAGTCCGCGCGATGCCCATGTGTATTACAATCGAGGTATCCTCAGAGAGGAGCTGGGTGACTATAATCGTGCGCTCGAGGATTTCGACCAAGCGCTGTATCTTGACCCAGAGAATACCGAGATTCACTACCAACGAGGCATTACGAACATGCAGCTCAGGCAATGGGCTGATGCAGAGGCGGATTTTGAGGCGCTCATTCAGAAATATCCTTATTTCCTCCCCTCGTATTACTTGGCGGCTCAGGCAAAAACCGAACTGGGCAATAAGAAAGGGGCTTTCGTGTATCGGCAGAAAGCTGCTGATTTGGAGAAAAACAAAGAGAAAATTCAAGCACAACAAGTAAATACGGATGTGCAGAATGCGGATGCGCAACCGCAGAAGAAAGACCGCCGAAGGGAGTTCTCCAATCATGCCGCACAGAATCAGGGCGAGATGGAGCAAACGGATAAGTACGCCAACATCACCCGAGGAGCCGTTCAGCGCAAAGATGCAGACGTGGTGAATCAACCGAATATCGTGTTGAGCTATTATGCACAACGAGACCCCATCCGGCATAAACCGTATTTCCACTACCTAACGGATGATATCAACCGAGAGGCATACCTCCCTTCCCCACTCCATTTTACCATTCAGGAGATTGCCCTCACGGCAGAGATGGTGAATCGGCATTTTGCGGAAATAAGCAAACTGACTACAACTATCGAGCAGCTTCGCCAGGAGGATCTGCTGCAGAAATCGCCTAAGGAAAAGGAGCAGGCAAGCCATATCTTCTTTGCGCGAGCTATCGAGTTCGCCCTCGTGCAGGACTATTCATCGGCTATCGAAGATGCAAGCTATTCACTTCTCTTGGCCGACAACCCCATCGTGTATTTCTGCAGAGCCAATTGGCGATACAAACTACTTGAGTATCAGCGTTCTGCAGGAGAAGAGATTACCAAAGAATACCTCAAACTGGAGTTTGAAATGATTCTTCGCGATTACGATCAAGTGATTCTCAACCATCCGGATTTTGCCTTTGCGGCATACAACAAAGCCAATATGCTCTGCGCGCAGAAAGATTTCCGAGCCGCCATCGATTACTACTCCATGGCCATCGAGCGCGATCCGGAATTGGCAGAAGCGTACTTCAATAGAGGCCTCACTTATATCTATATCGATGAGACCAAGAAAGGGCTCGAGGACTTGAGCAAAGCCGGCGAATTGGGTATTTATCAGGCGTATAACCTGATGGCTAAATTTCAGTAAAGAATGAGAAAGAGTATATTGTTTTTGCTCCTGCTTGTGCCCCTGATGATAGAGGCGCAAGTGCTGTATCAGATCAGCGGTAATGGGTGTAGAGGCAAGTCGTATTTATTGGGCACGAATGCGCTGACAGATATTCGTTTTCTTGATACCATTCCCAACCTGTTTAAGGTATATGCGCAAACGGATAAAGTGATTACGGAGTTTGCAGTAGAGGACTATGAAGCCATTGCCGCCCTCCGAAAAGCAGCTTTGTTGCCCGATTCCGTTCGACTTAAGAATTTCTATACGGAAGAGGAGTACCGGCAGATTGATGAGGCGCTCTTACTCACCTTGGGCATGGGCTTGGAGGCGCTCGGACGAATGAAACCCTCGCATATAACGGAGCTTTACCGAAGCGAACTCATGAAGAAATGGGCTGATTATGATGAAAACAGGAGCAGCCAACATTTCTTTGAGGCGGTTGCCCAACAGCAATCCAAACCCATCTACGGATTGGATAATTTAGGCGAAACGCTCTATATGCTTTTCGACCGAGAGCCGTTTGACTGGCAATGCAAGCAACTATTGAATATCACCGAATATCCGGAGCGGGAGGTGAAGCTCGAGAAGCAACTCAGCGAGCTCTATCGGATGGGGCGATTGCTCGATATGGTGTATCTGCTGAGCGGACCGGACAACCTCTCTACGCATTCCTATTCGGACTATCAAGTCTATGCCAAGCGCAATAAAGAATGGGCAAAACGACTGGAGCCCTTCTTGAAGGAAGGTAAAGCTTTCATCACGCTTGATGCGGTCTATCTCGCAGGCGACAAAGGCCTCATCTCCTACCTCAAATCCGCCGGCTATAAAGTCAAGCCCGTGAATAAATCTCTCTTGATTAAGTAGTCGCTCCTTAATTTTTTACCTTTGGTACGCAACCTGGAGCATAGGCTGATATAGGTAGTTTAAAATTAAATACGACCAGTCTATTGGGTTTGACAGCAGAACCAAATAGTGGCTCATGTCAATGAAACTGGACAACTGAGGACGGAATAGTTCCGGCTCTATACGGGATGGCGATTTTC